>JALYUS010000125.1 GCA_030853625.1 Chloroflexota bacterium | reverse complement strand
ACCGCCTCATGCTCCCGGATCACGGCGTTCGCGCCCGGTGTGTCCACGACCGTCACCTGCCCGAGGAAAGGCGCGGGGTGTGTGACGACCACGAAACCGTCGCTGTTGATCCCCTGTGTCACGTCCGCGCCCGCGCGCAGGATATTGATGCGCGTCGTCGTCGGGGTGACACCCTCCTCCATCACGGGCTGGCCGAGCAGCGCATTGATGAAGGCGCTCTTCCCCGCGTTGAACTCCCCGACGATCACGACCGAGAAAAGGTCGTCCAGTGCGCGGGCAACATCCCGAACCGTCGTCCGGTCCTCCGCCGCGCCCGGAAAGCGCTCCATCACGTCCGTCAGCCGCTGAAGAAACGCCTGCTCCTGCTGAATGAGATCGGTCTGCGCTGCCGTGAATTGCGGCAGTTGCGTCGTTGCCATGATGAAACAAACCCTTTCCGCCCGAGAACGGGCTTGATTCGTTCTATGCAAGGGTGATACCGCGACAGACTCCAATAGACGCCCGCCCGCCGCGCGTGCGAGAATGCTGCGGCACCAATGGCGGTGTCTCGCACCATCTGGAGGGGAGTAGGCGTGAATATTCACGAATATCAGGCGGCGGAGATTCTCGGTCGCTACGGCATTCCGCTCAACGCCGGGCAGGCGGCGACGACGCCCGATGAGGCAGCGGCAGCGGCGCAGGCGCTCGGCGGCACGGTCGCGATCAAGGCGCAGGTTCATTCGGGCGGGCGCGGCAAGGCGGGCGGCATCAAACTGGCGAAATCGCCGGACGAGGCGCGTGCGGTCGCTGGCCGCATCCTCGGCATGGATATTCGCGGCCATACCGTCAATACCGTCCTGATTGTTCCTGGCGTCAGTATCGCCGCCGAATATTACGTCGGCATCACGCTGGACCGCGCGAACCGGCAGATCATCGTCATGGCCTCCGCCGAGGGCGGCGTCGAGATCGAGGACGTGGCGCGGACGAACCCGGAGGCGATCCTCCGCACGCCCGTTGACCCGGTGCGCGGGCTGCTCAATTACCGCGCGATAGACCTCGCCTTCGCCCTCGGTATCGAGCCTGCTGCGGTGGGCGGCTTCGTCGAGATCGTCACGAAAATGGCGCGCGCCTACCTCGATGAGGACGCCTCGCTCGTCGAGATCAACCCGCTCATTCGCACCGAGGATGGCCGCTGGCTCGCGCTCGACTCCAAGATGGTGCTCGATGACAACGCCCTTTTCCGCCACCCGTCGCACGAGCAACTGCGCGATATGGCGGAGGAGAACGCGACCGAACTGACCGCGAAGGCGTCCGGTATCTCGTTCGTCAAACTGGATGGCGATGTCGGCTGCGTCGTCAATGGCGCGGGGTTGGCAATGGCGACGATGGATGCCTTGCAAGTGGAAGGTGGCGAACCGGCGAACTTCCTCGATGTCGGCGGCGGCGCGAGCGCGGCGCAGGTTGCCAAGGCGCTCAGTTTGATCCTCGCTGACCCGAACGTGAAGGCGATCTTCTTCAACATCTTCGGCGGCATCACACGTGGCGACGAGGTGGCGAAGGGCCTCCTGGCGGGGTTGGAGCAGGTGCCGACGAAACTGCCGATTATCGTCCGCCTCGCCGGTGTAAACGCGGAGGAGGGGCGGCGCATCCTCGCCACAACAACCCTGCAATCAGCGGAGACGATGGAGGAAGCGGCGCGGCTCGCGGTCGCGGCGGCGAAGGGGGAAGCGGCGTGAGCATTCTCGTCAACAACGATACCCGCGTGCTCGTGCAGGGCATCACGGGGCAGCAAGGTTCCTTCCACACCGGCCAGATGGTCGCCTATGGCACGAAAGTGGTCGCGGGCACCCGTCCGGGCGGCAAGGGTCGCGAGGTCCACGGCGTACCGGTCTTCAACACCGTTTCCGAGGCGGTCAAGGAGACGGGCGCGAACACGAGCATCATTTACGTCCCCGCTGGGGGCGCGCCAGATGCGATCGAGGAGTCCGTTGCGGCGGGACTGCCGCTTATCGTCTGCATCAGCGAGGGCGTCGCGGTCAACGATATGGTGCGGACGTACGCAGTCGTCAAGCGCTCCGGCTCACGGCTGATCGGCCCGAACTGCCCTGGCCTCATCACCCCCGGCGAGGCGAAGGTTGGCATTATGCCCGGCTTCATTCATACGAGGGGACGGATCGGTCTCGTCTCACGCTCCGGCACGCTCACCTATGAAGTCGCCAATGCGCTGACGCAGGCGGGCCTCGGCCAGAGCAGCGCGGTTGGCATCGGCGGCGACCCGGTGATCGGCACGTCGTTCGTGGATGTCCTGACGCTCTTCGAGGCGGACCCGGAGACGGATGCCGTCGTGATGATTGGCGAGATCGGTGGCACGGACGAGGAAGTGGCGGCGCGCTACGTCCGGGACCATATGACGAAGCCCGTCGTCGGCTTCATCGCCGGGCAGTCCGCGCCTCCCGGCAAGCGGATGGGCCACGCAGGCGCAATCATCTCCGGCGGCGCGGGCACGGCGGCGGAGAAGATGACCGCGCTCGAAGCAGCGGGCATCCGCGTCGCCCTCCGCCCCGGCGATGTCGCGGGCCTCGTCAAGCAGGCCATCGGCACAGCATAGGGAGAACGAAAGCGAAGCGCAGAGACCACAGAGGAGACTTCGGGACATGGCGGGTGCGCGGCGAGAATCCCTCCATTGCCTGCCGTGCTCGACGCATGTCCCCTCATCCCTGAACAGATACGATCGGTAGCGTAGGCTTCAGTCTGCGCCAGACGCGGCAGGCTGCATCCATGCAATCAGTCGTGTCGGGAGTTTGAATGGCGACCGATGACTATGATGTCGCGGTAGTGGGGGCCGGGCCGGGCGGAAGTGCGGCAGCGATGACGCTGGCGCGGGCCGGGTTGCGTGTCGCGCTGATAGACCGGCAGACGTTCCCGCGCACCAAGCCGTGCGGCGACCTGATTGGCTGCGGCGGTATCGCCCTCGCCCGCGCGCTCGGTGTAGATACCACGACGCTCGCGCCCTATCAGCCGCTGCGGGGTGCGGTCGTTGTCGCGCCCCAGACGCATCCGCTCGTCCTGCGCGTCGGGAAACGCAGCCGGGACGATGCCCGCGTCATCCCGCGCCATATCTTCGACACCGCACTCGTCCGCACCGCAGAGGACGCGGGAGCGAATTTTGTTCATATGCATGTGCGCGATCTGCTCCACGAGCGAGGTCATGTGATCGGCGTGCGCGGTGGCGATACTCATACCGCGACAACGATCCAGGCACGCGCGGTGATCGGTGCGGACGGCTATGGATCGCGGATCGCGCGGGCGGTGCGGGGCGACGAAACGACACGGGCAGGGCAGGTCGGCGTTGCCCTGCGCGCCTACGCGACGGGCTTTTCGCTTCCTCGTATGTGGGACGGGTGCCTCGTCTTTGCCTACGATGTTCGCACCGCGCCCGGCTATGGCTGGCTGATGCCCCTGCCGGAGGGCGGTGCGAACATCGGCATCGGCACTCTCGCGTCGACGACCGGCACGCCCGATACCGCGCATCTCCGCGCGCTCTTCGACCGCTTCGTTTCTGGCACGCCGTGGCTGGCGGGCGCAACAATTGCGGGGGATCCCCCACCGCGCGCGTGGCCGCTCGCCCTCGCTCCCCGGCGCGGGCCGCTCGTCGGCGATGGCGTGCTGCTTGTTGGGGAGGCGGCGGCGCTCGTTGGCCCGATGACCGGCGCGGGCATCTACCCGGCGATGCGTTCCGGCGTCTGGGCGGCGGAAACCCTGATCGCGGCGTTTCGTACGGGGGATTTCTCCCGCCGCGCCCTGCTGCCGTACGAGCGGCGCGTCCACCATCGCTTCGTTGGACAGCATCACGCCGAAGCATGGGCGCAACGCCTCCTCACGCATCCAACCCGCCTCCGCCAGATCACGAACGCTATCCGCCCCTTCCCCTTCACTGCTCCCCTCGGCGCATCCCTCCTCCTCCATCTCGGCTGAGCGGCGATGCAATGTAAGCGCGGAGAGTGAAGAGGAATATAAGATGGGCGAATGTCTTTCCGATAAAGAGGAATAGCGTCGTCTCGTTTTTCTCTGTGCTCTCTGCGTTCTCTGCGCTTGTGTTTTCCTTACCAGGGGGGAGTGGCATGGTAGATCGGGTCGAGTTTGGCTGGCGGGCGCCGGATTTTCCGACGGATGGAAGTGACAGCGCGACATTTCTGCGACAGATGACCGAGACGCTCGACCTGATCCACGGGCGGTTCGACGCGGCGTGGGTCGCGGATCACGTCATTCCGTGGGCGGCGTGGCAAGCGAAGGATACGCCGACTATCGAATGCCTGACGACGATCAGTTTCCTTGCCGCGCGCTACCCGGAACTGACGTGGGGGCCAATCGTCCTCTGCCAGTCGAACCGGAATCCGGCGCTCCTGGCGAAGATGGTCGCGAACTTCTGCGCCTTCCTGCCCGGTAAGTTCGTCTTCGGTATCGGCGCCGGTTGGAAGGAAGACGAGTACCGCTCCTACAACTGGGCGTTTCCCCGCCCCGCCGTCCGGATCGCCCAATTGGAAGAGACGGTCGAGATCGTCAAACGGATGTGGACCGCCGACGACGTGACATATGAGGGCAAATACTACAGCGTTCACAACGCATACCTCGATCCAAAGCCGGACCCCGTCCCGCCAATTCTCATCGGTGGAAGCGGCGAGCAGTTGACGCTGAAGGTCGTTGCCAAGCACGCCGATTGGTGGAACGGTGGCGGCACGCGCGAGACGTATGCGCGCAAAATGGACGTGTTGCGCGGCCACTGCGACGCGGTCGGACGGGATGTCGCCACGATCAAGAAGACTGTGGGTGTGGATGCCGTGGCGATTGCCGACAGCGAGGCGGAGGCACGAAGGATCGCGGAGGCAAGCCCTTTCTTCAACGGTTCCGGGCTGATCGGCACGCCGGAGCAAATCGTCGAACAAATCCAGCAGTGGGTAGACCTCGGCGTCTCGCACTTCCATTTGCGCTTCGCGGACTTCCCAAAGACCGGCGGCATCCGCCGCTTCATGGACGAGGTGATACCGCACTTCCGCTAGCACGGAGCAATACGTCGGGAAGTCAATCGCGCCCATGCCGAGCGGGTAATGGTCGTCGCTGATCCCTCTCCTGCCGTATGCCAAGCGCCTGTTCGCGATAGATATGCTGACCCATCCGGAGCGTCATTCCGCGCACGTCATCAAGAGGCCGGAAGCCGACTTGCTCATAATCGTCTGGGGTCTGCGGCGCCCGGTGTGAAGTGATTCGCTTCCGCCATGTAGACGGCACGGACAAAATCCGGGTAAGGATACGGATAGCCCTCCGGCTTCTGCGTCTCGTGCTGGCAGTGGACGAAGCCGAGGAGCATTGCATCACGGATCGTCCAGCCGGTCTCTTCGAAGACCTCGCGAGAGCGTTTGCAGGAGTGTCTCTCCCGCTTCCCGCCGCCCACCGGGCCAGATATGCGTGTCATCCCGATTGCGTGAGACGAGCGCCGTATCATCGCGCAAGACGAGCGCGTTCGCGGATGTGATGAGATCGAGCGACGGCAGTGCATCACTCAGATAGGAAACGAGCCGCAGGCGAATTTCGCCCTTCTCCCAGGGCCAAATCGCCTCCT
>JALYUS010000750.1 GCA_030853625.1 Chloroflexota bacterium | reverse complement strand
CTGGACCGCGATGTCGCCGTCAAGATTCTCAATCCGGCGCTCGCCGCCGATCCGCTCTTTGTCGAACGGTTCCGCCGCGAGGCGCAGGCGGCGGCCGCGCTCAATCACCCGAATATCGTGACGATCTACGATACCGGCGCCACCGACGATACCTATTTCATCGTGATGGAGTATGTGCCCGGCCCAAACCTCAAGGAGATCATCCGCGCGCACGGGCCGTTGCCGGAAGGCGAAGCGCTGGCAATCGGCGCGCAGGTTGCCGCCGCGTTGGGAGTGGCACACGCGCATCACCTGATCCACCGCGACATCAAGCCGCACAACATCCTTCGCGGCCCCGAGGGCAGTGCGAAGGTGACGGACTTCGGCATCGCGCGCGCCGCCGGAGCCTCCCAACTGACGGCCACGCAGACCGTCATGGGCACCGCGCATTACCTCTCCCCGGAGCAAGCCCTCCACCAACCGCTCGATGGGCGCTCCGATCTCTATAGCCTCGGTGTCGTCCTCTACGAGGCGTTGACGGGGCGCGTGCCATTCGAGGGGGATTCGCTCGTTGCGGTCGCGATGCGTCAGGTCCATGATCCGCCACCGCCGATGCGCCAGATCAACGCGGACATCTCCCCCCGCGCCGAGGCGGCCGTCATGCGCGCGCTGGCGAAAGACCCCGCAGCCCGCTACCAATCTGCCGCAGAGATGGGTGCGGCGCTGGCGGCGAGTGGCACGTCTCATCCGCCCCTCCATGCGCCGACGCAGGTACGTCCGGCAGTCGTCGAAACAGCCGCATTCCCGCCCGTACGCTCACCGATCATCCCACAGGCGTCGCCGAGCGATAATCGGCGGCGGAGCATCCCGCCTGCGGTGACGGAAGAGCGCCGGTCGCGGCGATGGCTGGTGATTCCTGCCATCGTCGCGCTGTGTACGTTCGTTGTGCTGGCGGGACTGTTCGCGTTCCGCACTGTCGGGCGCGGAACCGCAGCGACTGCCGCACCGACGAGCGTCGCGCGCGTGTCCACCACGATCCCGGCATCGGTCGTTATCGTGCCAACGGTTGCGTCCACTCCCGCGCCGTTGCCAACGGCGACGCAAGCGCCGCCAGTTGTCCCGACCGCTGCTCCCGCTGTCGTTGCCGCCGTGCCGACCGTGCCTGCCCCTAGCCCGACACCGCTCGCGCCACCGACGCCGACCGCGCTGCCTGTACCGACCGCAACGGCGATCCCGCCCACTGCGACCGCTCTTCCAGCGACCGCGCCAGCGCAACCAACGGAGCCACCCGCACCGCCGACCGCGAATGCGCCGGTTGTCGCCGCCAGTGGTGCGAGCAGCCCGACGCAAGCGGTGCAACTCTTTTATCAGTATGTCGGGCAGCATCAGTTCGACGCTGCGGCGCAACTCTGGACGGCGCAAATGCGCGCTCAGTACCCACCGTCGGACAATATCAACGGTCACTTCGGGCAGGACCAGCGCGTTGAAGTGGTTGTCGGGAACGTAACGATGACGGGTGACAGTCAAGCGACGATCGCCGTTGATGTTACCGAGTTTCGGGGCGGGACGACGTTACGGTCTGTTGGCTCATGGCAGGTCGTCCGTGGGCCGTCGGGCTGGCTACTCGCGCAACCCAATTTGCGGTCGGCGTAACGAATCCTCTCCCGAACTGACCGCTCAACCCGCGTGCGGTGGCTGATGCAATTGCGCATCTGCCGTGCCTTCGGACCGATCTATGACCGTGCGGAGCGCTACGGGTTCGCGCTCGTGGATCGCATTGCCGGTTGTGGCAGTGTGCGACCCACCATTCTTCGATGGCAGGATAAAGCGGTTGACGAGCGCGAGAATATCGGTGGAGAGCGCCGGGAACGCGCCGTGCAATCGGGCAGCAATGCTCGCCGGTACGGAGAGGATGCGTTCGGCCTGGCCGCGTTGGGTCGCCGTGACGATCTCACGCGCCGCTTGTGCGACATCGAGCGCGGCAAAGGGGAGCGTGTCGCCGAGACTGAACCAGGCGTATTCGGCTTCCTGATCGCCCGTGAATTCAGCATTGCGCTGGCCGCCGGTGCGCAGCAGACCGGGCGCAATCGTCGTCACGCGCACGCCATCCGACGCCAGTTCCGCCCGCAACCCCTCGGAAAACCCGGTCGTGGCGAACTTCGCTGTGCCGTACGGTAGCAGGTGCGGCATGCTGATCTTGCCACCGACCGAGGTGATGTTGACGATATGCCCGCTCCGCCGCGCCCGCATCTGCGGGAGGACGGCGAGCGTTGCGTAGAGCGTGCCCCAGAAAATGACGCCCATCGCCTTCTCGAAGTCTTCGACGCTCATCTTCTCGATCGGCCCTGCCTGGATGATACCGGCATTGTTGACGAGGATATCTATCTGACCGAAATGGTCCGTGACCGCGCGGATCGTGCGCTCCATCTCATCTCGATTGGAGACATCGCAGCGGAGAGACAGAACCGCTGTGCCTTCACTGCGCAGATCATCCGCCGCCCGTCGCAGTTCGTCTTCATCGCGCGCGCAAATCGCGATGCGGCAGCCGACACGAGCGAGTTCGCGGGCGATTTGTAAGCCAAGCCCGCGCGAGCCGCCCGTCACGAGCGCCACTTTCCCGGTGAAATCCTCCGTGCGCCGCCGGAGAAGCGTCCGGGCGAGCAGGACACAGCCGATACCACCGGCAGTGACAAGTGGGGACCTGAATTGCGGACGTTTCTCCGGCATGAAAGTGCTCCTATGGGTGCAACACGACCTTGATGCATGCATCCTGCTTGTCGCGGAAAATTTTGTAACCATGCGGCGCTTCGTCCAATGGGAGCCGGTGCGTAATGACGAATGTTGGGTCTATCTCGCCCTGTTCCACGCGTTCGAGCAACGGACGGAGATAGCGCTGGACATGCGTCTGACCCATCTTGAACGTCAGTCCTTTGCCGAAGGCGGCGCCCATCGGGATCATATCCACGAGACCGCCGTACACCCCCGCGAGCGAGACGACGCCACCCTTGCGGCATGCCTGGATCACCTGCCGCAGCACGATCGGCCGGTCCGACTCCAGGCGCACTTTCTGCGCCGCCCGGTCGAAGAGAGAGAGGGCATCAGTGCCGTGCGCCTCCAGCCCAACCGCATCAATGCAGGCGTCCGGGCCACGGCCACCCGTCATCTCCTTGAGGGCGTCGAAGATGTCAACTTCCTCGTAATTGATGATCTCCGCCCTGCCGTGATCGCGCGCCATCGCCAGCCGCTCCGGGACGCGGTCAATGGCGATCACGCGCTCCGCACCGAGCATGTACGCGCTCTTGATCGCGAACTGACCGACCGGCCCACACCCCCAGATGGCGATGACATCACCGGGTTTGATGTCGCAGTTCTCTGCCGCCATATAGCCGGTGGGGAAAATGTCGGAGAGGAAGAGCACTTGATCGTCGGGAAGCGAAGCGGGCACCTTGATCGGGCCGACGTCCGCGAAGGGGACGCGCGCGTACTCCGCTTGTCCGCCCGCATAGCCGCCGAGCAGATGCGAATAGCCGTAAATACCACTGGGCGAATACCCGTAGAGTTTCTCCGCCATCCAGGCATTCGGGTTCGAGTTGTCGCAGGCGGACCAGAGTTGCTGCTCGCAGTAGAAACAATGCCCGCAGCCAATCGTGAATGGGACGACAACGCGATCTCCTTTGCGGAGATTGGTGACTTCCTTGCCGACCTCGACGATCTCGCCCATAAACTCGTGGCCGAGGATGTCCCCCGACTGGAGCGTCGGGATATAGCCATCATAGAGATGGAGATCGGAGCCGCAGATGGCCGTCGCGGTAATCTTCACGATCGCGTCACGCGGGTTGAGAATCGTTGGGTCCGGCACTTTCTCGACCCGGACATCGTGCGTCTTATGCCAGACGAGCGCTTTCATGTCGTTACTACTTTCCCTTCGGTTGACCGTCCGTTGTCGCGATTTCGCCGGCTTCCATCACCGTCTTGAAGTGGCGGAGGGCGTCTTGCACCTGCTGCGTCGGTTCCGCGCCGAACATCCTGGCGACGACCATGCCCGCCTTGCCGGCTGGCGGATCGTATGCGAGGTTGACCGTCACTTCGGCGCCGCGTCCGCCCGGCGCGCTCCGGAAGCGAACTGAACCGGCATTCGCGATCTGCGCATCAGTGGATTGCCAGGCGATCACCTCGTTGGCGATGTCGCTGATAATCACCGCGTCCCACTCGACCGACTTTTTCGCCGGCCCTTTCGCTTTCCAGTGCGAGTGCGTGGCGTCTTGTACATGCACGGATTCCAGATGCGTCATAAAGCGCGGCAGGTTCTCGAAGTTTCGCCAGAAGCGGTAGAGTTCTTCCGGGGATTTGTTGATCGTCACCGTCTTCTCGACGCGTACGCCTTCCTGGTGTCCGACGCTCGCGGAGGGGCTATGATCGCCATCGCTCCGCGCATCCTTTCGCCCCTTCGCGGCACGGGCGATCAGCGTTCCCCCGGCGATTGCGCCCGCCGCACTACCCGCGATGATCGCCCATCGCTGGACAGGTTTACCGCTCGTGTTCACATTCACTTCCGCCGGTTGTTCGGTGTATGCTGGGGCGCTATGCCTGGTGCTGTCTGAAATCGCGGTCATCATTGCACTCCTTGCGTAATCGGCTTCCGTACGCGCGTGGCGCACATGTTTAACCGATGTCTGCAATGCCTATGCCCAAACGACAGACAGGTATATTGATTGCGCAGCGAAAGTGACACTGCCAATCACGCACGAGTTACTGTGCGAGGCGCTAGAAAAAAGGGTAATGAGTTAGATTGAATCTTTCGGCGCCTTCCGGTACAGTGGTATCACAATCATGTGCAACGACGATGATGCCAGACCGAGCGCGCCCGACGGGAAACGGCCTAACCGCAGGTAATAAGGAGCGATAGCTGATGGTACGGATCGCGGATACAACGATCACACTCTCGCTTCCGCCGCTGAAAGAGTTACTGATCTTGCTGCTCATCGGGTTGGTTGTCGGCTTGATTGCGGAAACGATTGTCGGCACGCGCGTCCCGATGGGCTTCGTGGGTGCGGTGATCCTCGGGATGCTGGGCGCGTGGATCGCCGGGCATGTGTTGCACTTCAGCATCTCGCCGGAGTACACGATCAATGGCGTCCCTCTGTTCCGCTCCTTGATTGGCGCGGTGATTCTCGCTCTTGTCTGGGTTCTGGCGATGCGGGGTCGGGCGCGGCTGTAATGCCCATCTTTCAGCACGTACACCGGTGGAAATAGGCAACAAGAAGCCTCGGTACCGCACATAATTCCATGACCGTTAGGTGTCGGGTTCCGGCTTCTTGTTCGTCATCATGTTCGCGATGCGAGCGACAGACTATTCAGATCGGGTGGCGTCTATTGGCGCCCGCTGCAACAGAAACGAAAAAACGGCTCACTCGTGCTTCGTGAAGTCGAGGGCGGCGGAGTTGATGCAGAATCGCTGCCCGGTCGTCTCGCGCGGCCCGTCATCGAAGACGTGCCCGAGATGGCCACCGCAGATGGCGCAGAGGACCTCGGTGCGCCGCATGCCGAAGGTCTTGTCTTCGTGGAAGACCACATTGCCTTCGACCGACCGGTCGAAACTCGGCCAGCCACAATCGCTGTCAAACTTCGTGTCTGATGAGAAGATCGGCGTACCACACGCGGCGCAGGTATACATGCCGCTCTCATGATTGAGATAGAACTGCCCGGTAAATGGCCGTTCGGTCCCTTTCTGACGCAGCACATGATATTGCTCGGGAGTGAGTTTTTCTCGCCAGTAGGTGTCCGGTTTGTTCTTCATGTTCTCTTCCATGAGCGAAGTATACCACGAAACCTGCGTTCGTGTCGTGCGGTACAATCGCAATCGCCCTCCGGCTGTGGCGCCGGACGAGAGACGAAGGGAGCAGCAATGCATGGCCGGTGATATGATCCTAACGAATGGACACCTGATTACGTCCGATCCCGCGCTGCCCGTCGCGGAGGCGGTGGCGATTCGTAACGGCATCATTGCCGTCGTCGGGTCGAACGGCGATGCGCTGGCGGAGCGCCGCGCCGGTACCGACGTGATTGATTTGCAGGGCCGCACCGCGACCGCTGCCTTCAACGACGCGCATTGCCATCCAATGAATGTCGGGTTCATGGCGGCGGCGGTCAATGCGCGCCCGGAAGCGACGAATAGCATCACCCAACTCGTCGCCCGAATTCGCGAGCGTGCGGAATCGCAGCCGCCGGATCGGTGGATTCTCGCCCGTGGCTACGATGACGCGCGCTTCGCCGAGCGCCGCCACCCGAATCGCGCTGACCTCGATCTCGCCGCGCCGGAGCATCCCGTCTTTGTCGTCCGTGCATGTGGACATATCGCGGTCGTGAACAGCAAGGCGCTCCATCTCGCGGGCATCAACGCGCAAACGCAGGACCCGGAAGGCGGCATCATTGATCGTGACGAACACGGCGAGCCGACCGGGGTGATGCGCGAATCCGCGATTCAGTTCGTGCGTGCAGTCATGCAAGAGCCGTCGGCAGACGAGATCGCGGACGCACTCGACCGGGCGGCGGCGCTCTACCACGCCGTCGGCGTCACGAGCGTCGGCGAAGCGGGTATCCACCGGCCGGAGGAGATGACCGCGTACCAGATGCTCCATGACCGGGGCGCGGGTGGCCTGCGCACCTACTTGATGATGATGGTGGACGAGATGCTGGACGGACTGGAGCAAACGGGCATCCGCACCGGCTTCGGGGACGTGCGGCTCCGTATCGGCCCCGCCAAACTCTTCATTGATGGCTCGATCGGTGGCCGCACGGCGCGGATGCGTCATCCATACGTCGGCGAGGCGGAGAACGTCGGCCTCTGGATGCAGACGCCAAATGCCTTTAAGGCGAAGTTCAAGCGGGCGCACGATCTTGGCTGGCAATGCTGCGCGCACGCCATCGGCGACGCGGCGATTGACCTCCTGCTCGATTGCTACGAAGAGGCGATCGCTGCCAATCCGCGCCCCGATCCGCGCCATCGCATCGAGCACTGTGAGTTCATCACGGATACCGCCGTCTTCGACCGGATCAAGCGGCTCGGCTGCATTCCGATCCCCGGCACGACCTTTCTGCGCGATTTCCGGCCCGTCTATCTGCAAAACCTCGGCCCGGAGCGGCTGCGCTACGCGAACGCGATGCGCACCTTCATGGACATGGGCATCGTCGCGGCGGCATCGAGCGACGCGCCGGTCGTCACCGTCAGCCCGCTCGCCGGGATCGAGACGATGATGACGCGCAAGGACTTCGCGGGCGGCGTGGCCTATCCCGAAGAGGCGATCACCTTCTCGGAGGCCGTCTGGGCTTACACCTGGGCGGGTGCATACGCCTCGTTCGAGGAAAAGATCAAGGGCAGCCTGACACCCGGCAAACTCGGTGACGTTACCGTTCTCAACGCTGATGCCCACACCGTGGGCCCGGACGACATCGCGGAGATGACAGTAGACTACACGATCATGGACGGCGAGATCGTCTACAGCAAGTAACACGAGTACGAGGTATGCAGTTCGGCGGAGGAAACCTGATAATGCGGGTGGTGGCAGGCTTCCCGCC
>JALYUS010000124.1 GCA_030853625.1 Chloroflexota bacterium | reverse complement strand
CGCAGGACGAACTCGATAGCACCTACGCCCGCTGGGAATCGCTCGCGGCGGAATTAGATACGCTGGCGGTGGGGATAACCTAACCCCCCAGCCCCCTTCCCGCGAGGAAGGGGGAGCGAGCCTCTTTGAGATCGAGGCGTTATGAGAAACGCCCCGGTATCGTGGTGAGACACCCCCTTCCTCGCGGGAAGGGGGCTGGGGGGTTAGGTTATCCCCACCGCCAGCGTATCTAATTCCGCCGCCAGCGATTCCCAGCGGGCGTAGGTGCTATCGAGTTCGTCCTGCGCTTTTTGGTAGGCGATGCCGAGGTCGGTAATGCGGGTCGCGTCGCCGCCCGCACTGTTCATCGCGTCCGTCAGGCGGTTCAGTTCCTGCTCCAGCGCGCCGACCCGCGCCTCGACCTGGGCGAGCAGTTTGCGGCGCGTCCGTAGCGTCCGCTCGTCCACCGGGCGCGGTGCGGCTGGCGCGTTCGGGAGCGCGTCAGGAGCCGGAGCCGCCGGTTTCGTCTCTTTCGGCACCACTCCATTCTTCGACGCCACGCCGTTCTTTACGGGCGCGCGATCCTCGGCGGTGACGCGCTGCCGTTCCTGCGTCCGGCGCATGTCAGAGTAGTTGCCGAGATACGATAGCAACCGGGCGGGCGCATCTTCTTCACCCCCCTCGATCATCCAGACCTGCGTCGCCAGCGCGTCCACGAAGGCGCGGTCGTGCGAAACGAAGAGGATTGTGCCATCGTACTCATCCAGCACCTCTTCGAGCGCCTCACGAGCGATGATGTCGAGATGATTCGTCGGTTCGTCCAGGATCAGGAAGTTCGCGCGCTGCAAGGTGAGTACCGCGAGCGCCAGCCGCGAGCGCTCCCCACCGGAGAGCACGCTGACCTGCTTGAAGACATCGTCCTCCTCGAACAAAAAGCGACCAAGAAAGGTGCGCGCCGCCTCCTCGGTCATTGGGCGCGCGTTGAGGACGGTAGCAAGGACGGTCATCTCCGTATTCAGCCCCTCATGCGATTGGGCATAGTAGCCAACGAGGACGTTTGTGCCGAACTGGAAGCGACCGGTGAGCGGCGGAATGTCGCTCACCAGCGTCTTGAGGAGGGTAGATTTGCCACTCCCGTTCGGGCCAAGCATCGCGACCCGCTCGCCCCGCTCAATGAGCAGTTCGGGCAGCGTGAGGAGGGCCGTCCGGTGGCCGCGCGCATCCTCATAGCCGACGCTCATCGGATCAATCTGGAGGACGAGTCGGCCGCTCTTGAGGGCGGGATTCATCGCGAGCGCCAGCCGCTCCTGTTCCTGTGGTCGGCGCAGTCGCTCCACGCGCGCCAGTCGCTTCTCACGCCCCTTCGCCTCTTTGCTCCGCTGCCCCGCACCGTAGCGCCGGATGAACTCTTCCGTCCGCGCGATAAACGCTTGCTGCTCGTCGTATTCCTTGCGCCGCCGCTCCATCCGCTCGCCACGGAGTTTGACGTACGTATGGTAGCCACCCGGATAATCCTCCAACCGACCAAACGAGAGATCGAGCGTTCGCTCCGTCGTCCGATCGAGGAAGGTGCGGTCGTGCGACACGACAAGAACCGCATGCCGCCATTGACGCAGGAAGGTTTCCAGCCATTCGAGCGCGGTAAGGTCGAGGTGATTCGTTGGCTCATCGAGCAGCAGCAAATCCGGTTCGCCGAGCAACGCCTTCGCGAGCGCAACGCGCGTCTTCTGACCACCCGAGAGTTGTTGAACGGGTGTATCGAACATCTCGATCGGGAAGCCAAGCCCACCGAGCACTTGCGCGGCGCGCGGTTCCATCGTGTAACCGCCATCCACCTCGAAGTGGTGCGTGGCGTCTGCGTACTCTTCCATTAACTGCGCGAGGCGTTCACCTTGAACAGCGCCCATCGCGTGCTCCAACTCGGTCATCCGCGTGCGGAGGGCAATTACTGGGGCGAAGGCGGTCATCGTCTCCGCCATGATGCTATGCGGTGCGTCGAGTTTCGCTTCCTGTGGCAACCAGGTAACGCGCATGCCGCGCGTCAGCGATACCGTCCCTTCCTCGGCATGCTCAACGTCCGCAATGATTCGCAACATCGTGGATTTGCCCGCCCCATTAACGCCAACGAGGGCGACATGCTCGCGTTCAAAAATCTGGAACGAGACATCGCGGAAAACCTCCGCAACCCCGAAATGCTTGGTGAGATTCTGCACGGAAAGAATCGTCGCGCCTGACACCGGTGATTACCTACCCTCTGCCC
>JALYUS010000120.1 GCA_030853625.1 Chloroflexota bacterium | reverse complement strand
GACATCCTCGTGCAGAACTCACTCACCGCCTTCCCGATCACAAAATTCGGCACGGACGCGCAGCGCGCGCGCTATCTGCCCCGGATGGCGCGGGGCGAGGTAATCGCCTGCTTCGGGCTGACGGAGCCGAATACCGGCTCCGACGCCAAAGCGATCCGCTGCAAAGCGACCTGGGATGATGCGCGGCGCGGCTGGATCGTCAGTGGAGCGAAGCGGTTCATCACCAGCGCGAGCGCGGCGACGGTGATGGTGCTGGCCGCGCGCACCGGCCGACCCGAAGAGCGGGGGCGGGGCATCTCGGTGCTGCTCGCGGAGATCGGGCCAGACGTGGAGAGCGTCACGGTTTCTGACTTTGACAAACTGGGGCAGCCAGGCTCCCAACTCTGCGAAGTCGTCTTTCAGAATCATTTCGTCCCGGAAGACGCGCTGATGGGCAAGCTCAATGAGGGATGGCAGATCATCGAGTCCACCTTGCAGCACTCCCGCATCTGGATCGCCGCGCAGGGTTCGGGCATCGCCCGGCACGCACTGGACGAGGCGGAGAAATATACCCACGAGCGCGAGCAGTTCGGCAAGAAACTCGCCGACATCCCCGACGTGCGCAATCATCTCCAGATCATGCAGCGTCAGGTGGAGATCGCGCGCTTGCTGGTGCGCAACGCGGCGGCGCATGAACAGGCCGGGGACGCGCACGCTTTTGTCTGGGCGTCGCTGGCGAAGATGGTGGCCGCCGAGACGGCGCTCTGGGCGGCCTCGGAAGCGATGCTTCTGCACGGCGGTATGGGTTACACGAAAGAGATGCCGATCTCCCAGATTTTTGTGGACTCGGCGGTGATCCGTATCTACGAGGGCGCCGCGCATATCCAGGCGAAAATCATTGGTAAACACTTGCCGGGCAGGGACATTCTTTCCCTTCTCCCACCCAGCGGCGCCTTTCTCCGCGACGCGCGCGACTTCCCTTCTTCCGCCGCCGTGATGTCAGACATCGAGACGTGGACCGTCGCGTAAATCCATCTCTCTCCATTCGCTTCGCATGGCGGCACTCCCCACATTGCTTCATGAGCGTCTCTTGACCCGTCATGCACGACAGGGTTTACTTCGGTACACTGTGGTGATGAGCGGTGCGGATCGTAGAGGAGCCAGTTGACACTCCCACGAGTAAACCCGTTGGGATTCTGGCTTCACAGAGCCGTGCCGTTCGGGAAGCCTGTCCCGTTTGGTCTTACCGATTCTCCACCAGCGTTTAGGTGCGGTGTGTCCCACCGAGCACCGAAGAAACGAGGGAAGCGTCCCAAGGTTGTTGAAAGTTTTACCTCTGGGACTACCCCAGAGAACCGCCAACTCTCAGTTGGAAAGGAGCAACCGATGGCTTGGTTATCACCATCAGTCCATTGGCAACAGTCTACCACAACGAGGGAATCGCTTCCTCCCACGCCCGAAAGGCACGGGGTTCCACTCAGAGAACTTTTATGAGCGCCAAGCCTCCCCGTCAATCCCGTCAATCGTCGTCCTCCACCCGCCGTGCCGCCGACGCGAGAGCGAAGCAGCAGGCCACCATACGTGCGGCGAGACAACGCTCCCGCGCCATGATCGGCGTTCCGCTCGTGCTCGTGCTGATCGTCGCGGCGGTCTTCGTCGCGCGCGTCGTCCCGCGCACGCACACTGCTGCGACCGCGACGACCGCAATTCCGACGACCGCCGCGCGTTCCACGACCGCTGCCGGTTCCGCTTCCCCCTTCGTTGCGGGTGCGCCGATTGATGGCGTGCAATGCGGTGCGGCGGAGGGGCAGACGCAACATGTCCATCAGCATTTCGATGTCGTGATCAACGGGCAGGATTTCACACCGCCCGCATCCATCGGCATCTTCGCGGAGCGGACCAGTTCCCCGAATACTCCCTGCCTCTATTGGGCGCACACACACACGCCGGATGGCGTCATTCATGTGGAGTCACCGGCAAAAGAGACGATCATGCTGGGCGCGTTCCTCGACATCTGGTCCGTCTCCTCGGTAGATCGCACGCTGCTGAACCGCATCGAGGCCAATCCGCCCGATCGCGTCATCGTGGACGGCAAGCCGTACAGCGGCGATTACCGGGCGATTCCATTGCTCTCGCATTCGCTCATTACCCTGGAATACGGTAGCCCGGATGTGCCGCAGCGCCCCTTCGATTTCCAGGCGGCGGGATTGCCCACCTGATCGGTGTTATGCTCCTTCCACGAGCGGCATCGCGATTCGACCGCACATTACGACAGAGGACACTACGCGAAGGTAGGAGGCAGACCGATGCAGTACCGGACATTGGGCAAGACAGGCTGGCAAGTTTCAACGATCTCGATGGGGTGCTGGGGCATCGGCGGGCAGTGGGGGCCGGTCGCCGAGGACGAGGCGATCCGCACGATCCACGCCGCGATTGATCTCGGCGTCAACCTGCTCGACACCGCCGATGCCTATGGCCTCGGCGTCAGCGAGGAACTGGTTGGTACAGCCATCCGCGACCGGCGCGACAAGGTGTATATCGCCACGAAAGTGGGCAACTTCGCGCGGCGCGCAGGCTCGCCCCTCGCCTACGACACGCCGCAGCATGTCTATCTTTGCTGCGATGCCAGCCTCGGACGCATGAAGATCGAGACGATTGATTTCTATCAGTGCCACATCGGCGATCTCGCGGACCCATCCGTCTTCCTCGAAGCCTTCGCGCGGCTGACCGAGCGGGGGAAGATCCGCGCCTACGGTATCTCGACCAACTCCCTCAGTGTCGCGGAAGCCTTCAACCGCGACGGGAACTGCGCGGCGATTCAACTGAATTACAGCCTCGTCAATCGCAGCGCGGAGCACGACCTCCTGCCATGGTGCAAGGAAAACAATGTCGGCACGCTGATTCGCGGGCCAATCGCGCAGGGTGTACTGGCCGGGAAGTTCACGCCGGAAACCCGCTTCGACGATTCTGTTCGCACTGGCTGGAATGAGGGCGCGGGGCACGAGCGGTTTCTTTCGCAATTGGCACAGGTGGACCCGTGGAAGCGGCTGGCGCGGCCTGACCACTCGCTCGCCCAGATCGCCCTCGCCTGGGCGCTCCACAACCCCGCCGTCACCTGCGCGATCCCCGGTGCGAAGAACGTCGAGCAGATGCGCGCCAACGCCGCTGCCGCCGACATCACGCTGACTGATGAGGAACTGGCCTTGTTGAACGCGGCTTGACTGCGACAGAACACGAGATGGATATCGACGTATCCATGATTTATCACGAGATTAACACTGAGAATGCTTGACGTTCTTTGTGGAACATCATACATTCTCAGTGTTAATCTCGTGTGGGAGGATGCGATGCAAGGATCACTCTCGACAAAGGCGGCGGCAGCGCGGCTGGGCGTGACACCGCAGCATCTCCGTCGTTTGATCGAATCGGGTCAATTGGCGGCTGAACGCGTCGGTCGCCACTATGTCGTTGATGCCGCTTCATTGGAGGCATTGCGCGCCGCCCGTGAAGCGGTCGCCCGGATCCCACCCGACGCATTCGTCCAGATTACGTACCTTCGGAACATGCTCGCGCAAATTCCGTGGGAGGCGATCCAGCAGGCGCAGCAGGTTGTCCAACAATTCGAGTCGAGCGGTCTTGCAGACGCGGCACATGCGACGCAACACGCCGCAGTAGTAGCACCCTCGCCTACCGACCGACCGCGCTGGCAGCAATGGGCCGGTACCGACGACCCACGCGAAGCGGTCAAAAGACTCGAAGCGCGCGCGCGGCAGCGGACGCGCGGCACGGCAGCGGGGAACGCTACGGACATGCTGCGCGCGATGCGCGAAGAGCGGCATGCGGATGCCTGATGTCGTCGTGGACGCGAGCATCGCCGTGAAATGGGTAGTCGCGGAAGAAGGAGGCCAGGACGCACGCGCCCTGCTCATATCGTGGCTCGCGGCAGGGATGCAGCCGGTCGCTCCCTCGTGGTTCACTTGTGAGGTCGCAAACATCCTGCATCGGAAGGCGCTGGTAGGCGACTTGTCGTTCGCGGACGCGCTGGACGCATACGATGACGTACTCTCATTCATCAAAATCCTTCCTGAAAACATCGCGGACGGAAAGCGGGGCATGCATATCGCCCGGCAGATTGCGCAGCAACAATCCTACGACGCCCAATACCTCGCGCTCGCCGAACGGCTCGGTGCGGAATACTGGACGGACGACCGACGGTTCGTCGCATCAGCGTCGGCGGTATTTCCCCAAGTAAAGCGATTAGGAAGCGCCTAGCAGGTTGCCCCAAAAGACAGGCTGGGTATAATAATTTCATGAAATGCTAGGTGCCAATGCTTAGTGGGGGTGAGCACATGGCCTCTGATACCTATAAAGAGATCAATGTCCCAGCCTATCACGAGATGCTCTGGCCGACCCTTCAAGCACTCAAGCAGATGGGTGGCTCCGGCACGATCCAAGAAATTATGGATAGTGTCATAGAACGCGAAGGATATACGGAAGCACAACAGCGCGTGATTCATGGGAAAGGTCCGGGAACCGAAATTAGTTATCGTTTGCCTTGGGCACGTACATACCTCAAAATCGTCGGTGCCGTCGAAAATAGCAGTCGCGGCGTTTGGACAATTACTGATTTGGGTCGCGGTCTTTCCAAGGCGGATATGGAGGCGATTCCTACAACGGTTAGAAAGATGTCCCGGAAGAAGTCCGTCCCTCCGGGTAAGTCAGCGGAAGAAGTGGCAGACGAAACCGACCTGCTGACCGAAGTGCCAATAGAGAACGAAGCGGGCACGTTCAGCAGTACGGTGTTCGAGAAGTGGCGTGATGTCCTCCTCAATGAACTGTTGGCGATTCCGCCAAGCGGATTCGAGAGATTATGCCAGCGCCTCCTGCGTGAGTCCGGGTTTACGAAAGTCGAAGTGACCGGGCGCAGTGGAGATGGCGGAATAGACGGGATCGGCGTACTTCGCATCTCTTTATTGAGCTTTCAAGTCTTTTTTCAATGCAAGCGATATAAAGGAAGCGTCGGAGCAGAAGAAGTCCGTAGTTTTCGGGGTGCAATGGTCGGAAGAACTGACAAGGGACTGCTGATTACAACGGGGACATACACATCGGGAGCAAAAAAAGAGGCAACAAGGGATGGTGCTCCTGTCATAGACCTCATCGATGGCGATCAACTCTGCATACTTCTCAAGGATTTGAAATTAGGAGTCAGCACGCAGCAGGTCGAAGAAGTTAGTATTGATCCACACTGGTTCTCCGAAATCTAATGCAATACTGCATGGATTGAGTGTCGGAGGCAGGGAAAGGACCCAAGAATGTCTGTGACGGCTGCGATGTACAACTTCAGCGACCCGGCGGTGCAGGTGGACCCGTACCCGATCTACGAGCGGTTGCGGCGGGAAGCGCCCGTTTTCTGGAATGGGCCGTACTGGCTGCTCAGTCGGTACGACGACATCGTTGCCATCCTCAATGACTCGCGCATCTCCTCGGCGCGCGTCGAGGCGACATTCGCGGTGCTGCCGGAGGAAGTGCAGCAGGAACTGACGCCGCTGCGGCACGTCCTCGGTAGCCGGATGCTGCTGTCAGACCCGCCCCGGCACACGCGGCTGCGGAACTTGATGACGAAGGCATTCTCCGCCCGCGTTACGGAGACGAAGCGGGAGCGGATCGAAGCGATCTGCAACGGATTCCTTGACCGCGTGATGGCGCGCGGCAGCATGGACGTGATGCACGATGTCGCGGTGCCACTCCCCGGATGGGTGATCGCCGATATGCTCGGCGTGCCGCAGGAAGATCAGGAGGATTTCACGCGCTGGAGCCGCGACCAGGTGCGCGTCTATGATCGCTCCGGCACGATGGACGCGCGCATCCCGATCATGCGGCAGGGTCAGGCGAGCATGCTGGAGATGAAAGCCTACCTCGAAGACGTGATCGCCGCCCGCCGCACGGAACCGCGCGACGACCTGATCACGATGATGATCCAGTCCGAGGAACAGGGTGATCGCCTGACGACGGATGAGATGGTCGTCATGTGCATCGCGCTGCTTGTCGGCGGCAACAACTCCACCGCGCATCTGATCGGTAACGCCATCCACACCCTCGCGCGCCACCCGACATCCCTTGCCCAGTTGCGCGCCAATCCTGCCCTGATCCGCCCGGCGATTGAGGAAGTGATGCGCTACGATAGCCCGGTGCAGGCGACGAGCCGGGTCGCACGGGAGTCAATCGAAATTGGCGGGCAAGTAATCGCGCCGGGGCAGAATATCTACCTGCTTTTTGGCTCCGCCAACCGCGACGACGCGCAATTCGCCGACCCGGAACGCTTCGACATCACCCGCCAGCCAAACCGTCACCTCACCTTCGCGCATGGGCCGCATTTCTGTCTCGGTGCGGCCGTCGCCCGTGCGGAGGCGCAAACCGCCGTCCTCACCATCGTCCAGCGATGCGCCGATCTGCACCTGACAAGCGACCATGTGGACTGGATCGAAGGCTTCGCCTTCCGCGGCCCGAAAACACTTCCCGTCACCTTCCGCGCCGGATAAGGGATTTTTGAACCGCGAAGGCGCGAAGGAACACAAAGAAGAGATGAAAGGGACTCCTCTTTCTCTTTTCCCTTCGCGCCCTTCGCGCCTTCGCGGTTCAATTCCCTTCTACATTCTTTTTACAAATATCTTGCATTTGTGTGGCTATTCGAGAGTATCCTTATCATGGTAGATGCACGTCATCAGGAGGAATACATGGCTCAACCCATTGCGCGCGCCCTCGAACGGCCTGCCGTGACCGAGGAAGCGGCCACACAGTTGTCCGTACTGAGTGTCGCGCCGAAGACGCAGGGACGGGGCGGCGTGCCGCTCTCAGAAAGCCTGCGCTCCTCGGTTCAGAGTCTCAGCGCGAATGTGATGCGCACGCTGCTAACGATGCTCGGCATCATCATCGGCGTTGGCGCGGTGATCGCTCTGCTTGCCATCGGCAATGGCGTCGTGGCGACCGCGCGCGACAAACTGGAAGCGAACGGCACGAACCTCATCACGGTGCAGGGAGCGAATCAGCGCTCGGCAGGCGTCGCCACCGGTAGTCAGCAGAACACTCTGACGCTGGAAGACGCGGTGGCGCTGGCGCAACCTGGCGCGATCCCCGATGCAACGGCGATCTCCCCCGAAGTCGGTCGCGGTGGCCGGATCAACGTCGGCACCGTGAACACCTTCGGCGAAACTCTCGGCGTCTGGCCCTCGTATCAGGATGTCCACGGGTACAACCCTGCGGCGGGCAACTTCATCGCCGATCAGGATGTGACGAGCAACGCCCGTGTCGTCGCGCTCGGTGCAAACATCGCCACCGCGCTCTTCCCAAGTTCTGATCCCATCGGCAAGACGGTGCGACTCAACAACAACTCGTTCCAGGTGATCGGGGTGATGGAAGTCAAGGGTGGCAACGGCTTCGGCTCCCGCGATAACCAGGTCTACGTGCCGATCACCACCGCGCTCACTGTCCTGACTGGGAAACGCCAACAATCAACGGGCGCGGGCCAAAATATAGACACGATCTCGATCAAGGCGACCAGCCCGGAGAATGTGGACAAGGCGATTGGCGAGGTCAACGATGCGCTCTTCGCGCAGCATCGCATCAAGAACGGCCAGCCCGATTGGCAGACGACCAATCAGGCGGATCAGATCAAGGCCGCCGAGGAGACCCAGAAAACCTATCAAATCTTCCTGCTCGTCATCGCCTCCATCTCCCTGCTCGTTGGTGGCATCGGCATCATGAACATCATGCTCGTCTCCGTCACCGAGCGGACGCGGGAGATCGGTATTCGCAAGGCGATTGGCGCGAAGGGGAAGGACATCCTGACGCAGTTCGTCACCGAGGCGGTGCTGATTAGCCTGATCGGGGCGCTGACCGGGGTGATCTT
>JALYUS010000063.1 GCA_030853625.1 Chloroflexota bacterium | reverse complement strand
CTGGATGGGCTGGGCAATCCGGCGACGGCCCGCTCGCCTGCCGAGCACATCGGATGGCAGGCGAGTGGGAAGCCGTTGAGACCCATCAGTCGCACGGCGTCGTATTCGGTCATCCCCGGTTGCACATGAAACAGAACGTTCTTGATCGCCTCGGAACTGAGTGTGGCGGCATACTCGAAGCAGGCGAGTTGATCCACCTCGTTGATGGCGCGGAGGCCGTGCGCCGGGTCCATGAAAAGGGCGGTCGCATTCAGCGCCGTGCAGCGCATCTCGCGCAGTGTATCCACAAGATAGGCGGGGGCTTCGATCCACGCGGCGGGTGTCGCCGTCTCGACGGGCAGGAAGTATTTCCACCCGGCAATACCGATCTTCGCTCCCGGCACGACCCCGGCCTCGCGTAGGATCGTCGCAAGCGGTTTACTCGCGCCGCGCGGCTGCCCCGGCAGGCTGAAACTCTGATAGAGCACCTTCTCCGTCGGCACGGAGCTGAGGGCGGCATACGCCATCCCCTCGTTACCGACGAGCAGGGTCGGCGGGCGACCGGATGCGAGAATCAGCAATGTCTCCTCGAAGCGTGGGTCATATCCCGTCAGATAGGCGATGTTCGCGAAGTGTTCGCGGTCGCCATAGATAAGCAGCGCGTCGTAGCCGGAGTAAGCGGACCGCTCCCGTGTCTCCCGTAATCGTGCCGCGTAGATGGCGGCGGGAATCTCCGGTTCCATCTGCGGCGATCCGAAGTCCGGTAGTGCGATCTCTGTATATTCGATCTGCGGCATGGCGCGCGGCTCCTTTCTAAATGCACAAAACTCTTTGTGGCCGAACGATAACCGAGTGATACGCAACGGGCAATGAAGCATTGGCTCGCTTGACTTGCGCGGAGTGTGAAAAGCGGTGATGCTTCTGACAAATGAAATGCTGGCAATCAGAGAAAGGGGAATGCCGATGCCCGCCGATGAGATGACCCCCGAAGAGACGCTGCTCGCGTTCAGCCACGCCTTCCGCCGCATGGACCTCGATGCGATGATGGCGCATATCGCGGAGGACGCGACCGCCTTCTGGCCCACCACCGCCTGCCTGACCCGCCTCGATAAAGCCGGGATGCGCGCGCAGTTCGCCGCCACAATTGCCGCCGTCCGTGCGGCGGGCGGTACAGAGGTCGTTCGCACGCAGTCCGACATGTGGACGCAGCAGTTCGGTGATGTCGCCATCGTCACATTTCATCTGCGGGACGAGCCGTTTGGCAGGCGCACGTTTGTCCTCAATTGGCGCTGGGATCGCTGGCTGATCGTCCACATCCACGGTTCGAGCGCGTGATAGAATACCGGTATCGGGACGCATAGCGCACGACATCAACGAGGAGCGCAGGAATAATGGCCGCACCGACTTTGCATCGTCCCTTCACCGCAGCGGAATACGAGCGCATGGTGGAAATCGGCATCCTGTCCGAAGACGAGCGCGTCGAACTGCTCGGTGGGGAGATTTGCTACATGAGTCCAATCGGCGCACGTCACGCTCAATCTGTTACTGTGCTGAGTGACCTTCTCTGGACACAAATCGGTCGGGTCGCATACGTCGGCGTGCAGAACCCGATCCGGCTGGACGACGACAGCATGCCACTCCCCGATATCGCCGCATTGCGCCGCCGGAACTACGCCATCGCGCTGCCCACACCCGCCGATGTCC
The DNA here is from genome assembly GCA_030853625.1 of Chloroflexota bacterium. Lineage (GTDB taxonomy): Bacteria > Chloroflexota > Chloroflexia > Thermomicrobiales > JALYUS01 > JALYUS01. The sequence goes on along the minus strand of JALYUS010000063.1, from coordinate 1,394 downwards.
TCTTGGTGGTCGAGGTCGCGGATTCATCTCTCGCGTACGATCGGGGGACGAAGTTTCCACGCTATGCAGCGGCAGGCATTGCCGAGGCGTGGCTAATAGACCTCGCCGCTGGGATTGTGGAGCGGCACACTGAGCCGCGCGACGGCCTCTACCGCCAGATCACTCTCGCCCGCGCTGGTGACACGCTCGCCTCGACCGTCCTCACGGAACTGGCGATTCCGGTAGACGCGGTACTCGGCATCGGTGATGCACCATAAGGTCTCGCACGATCCACAGAGAGGAACACGATGAAACTGAGTGAAGCGCTGATCCTGCGTGCTGACATCCAGAAACGTGTCGAGCAGTTGCGCGCCCGGCTACAAGCAAGTGTGATGGTTCAAGAGGGTGAACAACCGCCAGAGGACCCGCAAGCGCTGCTTACGGAATTGGATGACTTGCTTACACAACTCGGCACACTGATCGCGCAGATCAACCGCACGAACCTGAATGCACGGTTGGAGAGTGGGCAAACTGTTACGGGCGCTCTGGCCCAGCGTGATAGCCTCACGCTACGTATCAGCGTGCTTCGTAGCGCGGCAGATACGGCGGCAACGCCCGTCGCCCGCTATGGCCGAGCCGAAATCCGTCGTTTGCCGACGATTGACATCTCCGCATTGCGGCGGCAGATTGATACGCTAGCACGCGACCTTCGCGAACTCGATACGTCAATTCAAGCGACCAACTGGACAACCGAACTCATGGAACAATGAGGGGAGAGCGCGAGCAGGTAGCCAAGCAGAAACAGCAGCGGACACAAGGCGGCAACTGCCAAAGTTGCATGGATAAGGCTTGGGCGGCTGACCCGGTTCGACTCCGGTTTTCACTGTTATGTCCAGCACAGTCACAAGCGCATCGAGCATTATGCACCGTTATAACCGGGTGTTGGGCTGTTTCTGTGCGGTGAGGGCGGGCAAGGGGTTCTTGCGCTTTCTCCACGACGCTTGTAGGGGCGCATGCCATGCGCCCGGTGTCCTTTTTCGAGATGGGAGGGCGCATGCGATGCGCCCCTACGACTCCTCTCTCCCGCAGGGGAAGAGGCTAGGAGTATGGCCGCTCTCCGCATTGACGCGTCGCCTTCATGACAGTACGATCCTATCGGTTCCCGCTCATCGGCTGATCGGCTGCTCGTGTGATGGAGAGATGCGATGAAGATTACCGGCATCGAGACGCATTATGTGGCGGCGCAGGGCCGTCCGTGGATTCTCATTAAAGTGATGACGGACGAGGGTGTCTACGGCTGGGGCGAGGCGACGTTGGAAGGCAAGGAGCGGGCGGTCATTGCGGCCGTCGGCGAGCTAGCACGCTACCTCGAAGGCAAGGACGCTTCCCGTATCGAGCAGCACTGGCACGAGATG
>JALYUS010000036.1 GCA_030853625.1 Chloroflexota bacterium | reverse complement strand
TTCTCCATCGCGGCGATGCTGTAGGACCGGACGATGCGCGCGAGGCCGCTGATGCGCTCGGTCTTGTGCGGGTTCCGCTTGTGCGGCATCGCGCTCGATCCTTGCTGATCTACCGCCACGCCGAGCGAGACGGGGAGGTCTTCTTCAGTGCTGAGATGATCCGCTGCTGGCTGCCGACTGCCAAATGGCTCCTCGACTTCGTGGACTTCGGTGCGCTGGAGATGGCGGATTTCGACCGCGAACTTTTCCAGCGAAGTCGCCAGTAGGGCGAGGGACATGATGACCTGCGCGTGGCGGTCGCGCTGCAAAATTTGTGTACTGACCGGAGCGGGCGAGAGACCGAGAAGGGCGCAGGCCCGTTCCTCGATTTCCGGCGGTACATGTGCATGCGTGCCGACCGCGCCGCTGATCTTGCCGTACGCCATCTGCCCGCGCGCCGCCTCGATCCGCGTGCGGTGGCGGCGGATTTCATCCACCCACATCGCGAGGACGAAGCCGAAGGTCAGCGGCTCGGCATGGACGCCGTGCGTGCGCCCGATCATCAGCGTCATCTTGTGCGCGATGGCCTGCTTCGTCACCGCCTGCTCGAAGGCCATCAGTTGATCGAGGATCAAGTCGAGCGCGTCCACCGTCAGCAGCGAGAGCGCCGTATCCACGACATCCGAACTGGTCAGGCCCATGTGAACATAGCGGGCGGCGTCGCCGATCGTCTCGCCCATTGCCCAGAGGAAGGCCGTCGTGTCGTGATCGGTGCGACGCTCGATCGCGCGGACGCGTTCGGGGTCGGCGGAGGCGGTGCGAATCGTCGTCATCGCGTCCGCCGGGATCGCGCCGCGCTCCGTCCATGCCTCGCAGACGGCGATCTCGACCCGGACCATTGTGTCAATCCGGTGTCGTTCGCTCCAGATCTGCCCCATCGCCGGGTGCGTGTAACGCCCTACCATCTCCCCTCCGCCACGATTGCACCGTCGAGATACGCCGATTCCGCATGCATGAGCCGGGTCGGCAGCACGCGATTATGCACGTCGTCATCCGTCGTCGCGAGGATGCGGAGATAATTGTCGGTCAATCCGCTCCACCGTCCATCCGGCTCGCGATCTTCCCAGAGTACGTCCATCGTCCGTCCGACGAATCGCCGGTGGTACTCAAGCGCCAGTTCCTGTGAGAGCGCGAGCACGCGCGCCATCCGCTCCTTTTTGCTGTCCGGTCGCACCTGATCGGCCATCCCCGCCGCTTCGGTGCCCGCGCGCTCGGAGTAGGGGAAGGCGTGAATCTTACTGAACGCCAGTTCGCGGCAGAGAGCGAGCGTTTCCGCAAAATCCGCGTCCGCCTCGCCGGGAAAGCCGACGATCACGTCCGTCGTGATCGCACAATCGGGGATGGCGGCGCGCACGCGCGCGACGGCGCGCCGGAACTGATCGGGGTTGTAGCGGCGCCGCATCGCCCGCAGCATGCGCGCCGAGCCGGACTGAATCGGCATGTGCAGATGGCGCGCCATCCGTTCATCAGCCCAGCAAGCGAGCAATTCCGGCTTCAGTTCGGCGGGGCCAACGCTCGTCAAACGAATGCGCGGCGGCGTTGGGCCAGCGAGGAGGCAGTGCAGAAGATCGGGGAGACGAAGGACTGAGGAGTGAGAGTTGCGGATTGAATGTTGGGAGGACGGTTCATCCTGCCCAAAGGGCGCCCGCGCCCCTACGTCTGGCTGTCGGCTGCCGACTGCCGACCGCCGACTTTCCCGATACATGCCGACGTAGGTGCCTGTCAGGACGACTTCCTGATACCCCATTGCCGCGCTCTCTGCGACTTCGCGGCAGACGCGATCCGCCGCGACACTGACGGAGCGGCCGCGCGCGAGTGGCACGATGCAGAAGGCACAGTTCGCGTCGCATCCTTCCTGGATTTTGATCGTCCGGCGCGTCCGATGGGCGGAATGCGTGTGCAGATGCGTATCGCGCAAACCGACCGCCGCTAATCGGTCCGCGAACCGCTCGACCGCCTCCGCGACGATGCGCTCCTTGTCCACCGAGCCAAGCACGACATCCACTTCCGGCATCATCGCCGCATCCTCCGGCGCGACGGCCGTATAGCAGCCGATGGCGGCGACGAATGCGTCCGCGCCGCCAGTCTGGCGCGCCTTGCGGAGATACTGGCGGCCTTTTTTGTCCGCGATGTGGGTAACAGTGCAGGTATTGACGATGTAGAGATCGGCGGGCGCATCGAACGGCACTTCCGCGAAGCCCTGCTCCTGTAAAGCGAAGGAGATTGCTTGCGCGTCAGCGGTGTTCAGTTTGCAACCGAGCGTATGAATTGCGAAGGATGGGCGATAAGAATCCACGGGCGATTCGCGCCGCACTGCAATCGCATCGAGGCCGATATGGGCAATCGGGACGGGCGCGTCATTGCGCTCATCATGATCGAGATATTCGACTGGCAACATCTGCACCATGCGGTTTTAATTGCCCTCACTTCGTCTCTGTGATTCCCGTGCCACAGAACCACCAAAAGTATAGCAGAACCGTGTACGTATGGTATGCGTTCTCCGCCTTTCGTCTGCGTCTGGCGCGTGGTACGCTGTGCAGCACTGACGAGTCAACAGACAGGTTGACCACATGCGAAGGGAGTAACCGCAATGGCCCAAACACTGACCCGACCAAGCGCCACCGACGGCGCGGAGGCGGGCGCGCTGACGAGCGAGACGTTGACCGGTTTCGGGAACGCGTTCGCCGCGAACCCGACCTACCGGCTGGCCCAGAACGCCGTGACGCAGATCACGGTGGACGATGTGACGCTCAATCGCGGCATCGTCACGAATTCCGATCATACCTTCTCGACCTTTCTCGACGACTGGAGTGTGACGAACCAGAAGCAGAGCGGTCGCTGCTGGATGTTTGCCGGTCTGAACCTGCTGCGCGTCGCCGCGATGAAGAAGATGAACATCAAGGAGTTCGAGTTCTCCCAGAACTACACGATGTTCTGGGACAAACTGGAGCGCACCAACTACTTCTTCGAGGCGATCATCGAGACGGCGGATCGTGATGTGGATGACCGGCTCGTCGCCTTCCTGCTCGAAGGGCCGCTCGGCGATGGCGGGCAGTGGAACATGTTTGTCAACCTCGTCAAGAAGCACGGCCTCGTCCCGCAGGCGCAGATGCCGGAGACGGAGAGTTCGTCCAATACGCGCAAGATGAACGCGATTCTCCGCAGCAAGTTGCGCGAGGGCGCGAAGGCGCTGCGCGAGATGCATGCCGCCGGTGAGAGTGTCGAGGCGCTCCGCGCGACCAAGCAGGAGTACGTGCAGGTCGTTCACCGCATCCTCTCCATCCATCTCGGCACGCCACCGGAGCGGTTCTCGTGGCAATGGAAAGACAAAGAGGGCGCTTTCCATCGCACCGACGAACTGACGCCCCAGCAGTTCGCCGCCGAGTTCGTGGACCTGCCGCTCGATGCGTACGTCTGCCTTGTCCATGATCCGCGCGCCAGTAGCCCGGTCGGGCGGACATTTACCGTGCAGTACCTCGGCAACATCGTCGGCGGCGAGCGCGTCATCTATCTGAATGTGGACATCGCCCTGATGAAGGAGATCACGCAGCGGACACTCGAAGACGGTAACCCCGTCTGGTTCGGCTGCGATGTTGGCAAGATGATGCAGCGCAAATTGGGTCTCTGGGACAAGCAATTGTTTGATTACGAAACGCTCTACGACACGACCTTCCCGCTGGAGAAAGACGCGCGGCTCGATTACCACGAGACGCAGATGACGCACGCGATGCTCTTCACCGGCGTTGATGTCGTAGACACCACGCCGCGCCGCTGGCGGGTCGAGAATTCCTGGGGCGCGGAGAATGGGCAGAAGGGCTTCTACACAATGAACGACTCATGGTACGACGAGTACATGTTTGAGATCGCCGCCCGCAAGGAGTATCTGCCCGCCGATTTGCGCGCCGCCCTCGATCAGGAGCCGATTGTCCTCCCGGCGTGGGACCCGATGGGCGCGCTCGCTCGATAATGTCGGGTATTTCCTAACCCCCGGCCCCTTGTATGGTTGACCTCTCGTCGGTGGATCGGGTCTACTGACCGACACCGTGGCCCCCTACCGCCCAGTGGGGACGGTCAAGGGAAGACGACGGCAGGAGCGCCTGATCGC
>JALYUS010000035.1 GCA_030853625.1 Chloroflexota bacterium | reverse complement strand
ATCAGGATGAGCGCGAGCCAGATGAATGGGTCGAACTGAATGATGCCCGGCCCGCCTCCTCCATGCGCCGACACTGCCGTCGGCACAAGCGCGGCGATGCTGACGAGCAAATAGAGCGACCAGTGGCGAAAGAAACGGCGGATGCGGGCGGGAAGAAGGGGCATCAATAACCTCTATAGCGGGGATTACGCGACGAGCGGCTGAGTCCTTTCACCAGTATAGACATGCCTGTGGGAAGCGTCCATGCGGATTTGGCAGCGCCAGTAGATGCTCTGAGATGCTGATTAATCTCCCTTTTCGCGTGTCGGTTCCTTGACACTTGCACGCGACGTTCCTATCATTCCCTCAACAGTCTACGGCTGGCACACGGTCTCGCTCCGCCGCTTGTCTCGGAGAAGAACCTTCATCGACGGTGATGACGGTCGTGTGTTAGCATGAAGCCCTTCGCAATGGCGCGATTCGGGGGAGACATTTCATGATGCGCGGATCTCGATTTCGATCGAAGCCCTCAACGTCCCGACGTTCATCGCTCTCGCTGCTGCTCGTCCTCGCCCTGCCCATCCTCCTCTCCGCCTGTACATGGGGCGGCAATCACTCGCCGCTCACCCCCGCCAGTGGTCCGACAGAGACGGTCAACCGCCTCTGGTGGATCATGTTCTGGATGTCCGTCGTCATCGAGGCGTTGGTCGCGGGGATCGTCGTCATCTCGCTGATTCGCTTCCGCCGCAAAGCGGGCGATCCTGATCCCCGCCAGATCAGCGGCAATACCCGCATCGAAATCGCCTGGACGATCGCCCCCGCGATGATCCTCGTCGTTCTGCTCGTGCTGACACTGACGACGATGGTCAACATCTCGGAGCCGAAGGGCACGACGATGCGCGTCACAGTGACGGGTCATCAGTGGTGGTGGGAGTTCGACTATCAGGGTATGAACATCGTCACCGGCAACGAGATGCATATCCCGCTCGATGAGCCGGTGCATATTGATTTGCGCTCCGCCGATGTCATCCACTCCTTCTGGGTGCCGTCGCTCGCGGGGAAGCGGGACGCCATCCCCGGCCACGACAATACGCTCTGGATCAGCGCCAACAAAGCGGGTACGTATCGGGGCGAATGCACCGAGTTCTGCGGCCCCGAACACGCGAATATGAACTTCATCGTTGTCGCCCAGCCGCGTGCCGAGTTCGATGCCTGGGTGAAAGGGCAGCAGCAACCCGCTGCGACGGGTCAGACGGGCCTCGCCGCTGAGGGCGCGCAGACGATCCTCACGCAGGCGTGCGCGGGCTGCCACATGATTAACGGCGTGCCGGGATACAACATCGGTAAGATCGGGCCAAACCTGACGCACATCGGCAGCCGCCAGTACATCGCGGCGGGGACGCTACCGAATACGCCGGAGAATCTGGCGCGCTGGATACACAACCCGCAGGATGTGAAGCCCGAGACCAAGATGCCGACCCTTGGCCTCGATGATGCCACAATCGCCAAACTCGTGGCCTATCTCGAAAGTCTCAAATAATCGGAGCCGCACTCGAAGTCGAAATCGCGACCTGCGCATCAAAGGGAGTCTGTTGTATGGCGACGATCACGCGACCCGGTGTTTCCCTCGCCCCTCCTCCACCAACCTACGCACCGGGCAAGAGCGCCGGTGCGGTGATCTGGGATTGGATGACGACGGTTGACCATAAGAAAATCGGCATCATGTACATCTTTCTGGGGATCATCTACTTCATCGTTGGTGGCCTTGAGGCGCTGCTGATCCGCGCGCAACTCGCAAGGCCGAACGGTACCGTCCTTACCCCATCGCAGTACGACCAGGTCTTCACAATGCACGCCACGACGATGATCTTTCTCTTTATCATCCCGGTCTTCGCGGGCTTCGCGAACTACTTCATCCCCTTGATGATCGGCGCGCGGGACATGGCCTTCCCGCGCATGAACGCCTTCGGCTTCTGGATGCTTCTCTTCGGTGGTCTCTTTCTCAACAGCAGCTTCTTCCTCGGCGGCGCGCCCGATTCCGGGTGGTTCGCCTATGCGCCGCTGACTGAGCCGCAGTTCAATCCCGGTCGGAGCATGGACTTCTGGGCCGCCGGCCTGACGCTCCTCGGTATCTCCTCGATCGCCGGTTCGATCAACGTCATCGTCACAACGCTGAAGATGCGCTGCCCTGGTCTGCGCTTCAACCGGTTGCCACTCTTTGTCTGGACGACGCTGGTGCAGAACTTTCTGCTCCTCTTCGCGCTGCCGAGCCTGACGACGGCGGCGATCTTTCTGCTCTTCGATCGTCACCTCGGCACCAGTTTCTTCAAGGCGGAGAACGGTGGCGATCCGCTCCTCTGGCAGCATCTCTTCTGGGCGTTCGGCCACCCGGAGGTCTATATCCTCATCCTGCCGGTCTTCGGTATCATTTCGGAGACGCTGCCGGTCTTCTCCCGCAAGCCAATCTTCGGCTACATTTTCATCGCCTGGTCATCCGTGGCGATTGGCTTCCTCTCCTTTATCGTCTGGGTGCATCACATGTTCGCGACCGGCCTGCCGGATGTGGCGCTCGCTTTCTTCGCCTCCTCGACAACGCTGATCGCCATTCCGACTGCCGTCAAAGTCTTCAACTGGACGGCAACCCTCTGGGGCGGCAGCATCGTCACAACGACATCGCTGCTCTTCTCGGTCGGTTTCCTGACGATGTTCCCGATTGGCGGCCTCTCGGGCGTCTCGCTCGCCGTCGTGCCATTCGACTGGCAAATCACTGATACGTACTACGTCGTCGCGCACATCCACTACGTCTTCTTCGGCGGCTCGGTGCTTGGCATCTTCGCTGCCGTTTATTACTGGTTCCCGAAGATGACCGGGCGGCTGTTGAGCGAGAAGTTGGGCCGCTGGAATTTCTGGCTCGTCTTTATCGGCCTGAACCTGACCTTCTTCCCGATGCACATGCTCGGCCTCCTCGGCATGCCGCGCCGCCAGTGGACCTATCATGAGGGTTTGGGTTGGAGTCTCTATAACTTCGTCGCTTCCATCGGCTCATTCACGATTGCCCTCGGCGTGCTCTTCTTCATCGTCAATCTGGTTCTCTCCTTTCGCAAGGGCGCGCGGGCGGGCGCGGACCCGTGGGATGCCTGGACGCTCGAATGGGCGACCTCCTCGCCGCCGCCGGAATATAACTTCATCAAGACGCCGGTGGTGCGCTCGCGCCGCCCGCTCTGGGATCAGAAGCACCCGGACGATCAGGACTGGATGCGCGGCGGACACTAGAACGAAGTGCTGCGTGCTGAGTACGGAGTACTAAGTACGTTCAGCGCTTTCGTGGAGGGCAACAAGAGTGCAGGGTGCGGAGTATGAGCAGGATTCAGAGGCGCGGCGCAGAGATCTCGTCACCACACATGGGCATGCGGACGCGCATGGGTACGATGACGAGCACGGTCATGATGAGGAACACGAGCATATCCACATCCCGCCCAATAGTTTCTGGCCGATCATCCTCGCGGGCTGCATCACGGTCATGTTCGTGGGGTTCCTCAGCACGCTGGTCATCTCGGCCATCGGCGCTCTGCTCGTGCTGATCGTGATGATCGCCTGGGGGTTGGAGGGAAGCGAGAGTGTCCCGACGGCGCTCAGTGGCGTCCCGGTGCTTGGCGGCGGCGATGCTGAGGATAAACTCGTGCCGGGCGCGCGCGTGATCACGAGCGACGGCCGGTTGGTCGGGCGCGTCACGCGGTCTTCGGAGGATTCACCACTCGTCAAGGCAGGCTGGATCCCGACGCGGTACGGCTACCTCGCACGCGGCGCAATTGACCACATCGAGGAGGGCGCGATCGTCCTGACACTGACCGAGCAGCAGGTACGGGAACGTGGCAATGTTGATACGACCCCCGCCGGATCCGTCACGAATCAGGCGGTGACGACGGAACGCGGTCTCTAACGTGAAGACGAGAGAGGACACGGGACCATGGTAGTTGCACGGGCGGCGGAACAGGACCTCACGCGCGCTCCCCTCGCGCAGCCGGAAATCGCGGGGCAGGGGCGGAGCGTCAACTGGTGGGGCATGCTCGCCATGATCGCCTCCGAAGTGATCTTTTTCGCCAACCTGATTATCGGTTATCTTTATCTGCGCGTGCGCGCCGGTCAGTGGCCGCCGCAAGGGATCGAACCGCTCGAACTGCTCCTGCCAACGATCAACACGGCGATCCTGCTGTCGAGCGCGCTACCGATGCATGGCGCGCATCTCGCGATCCGTCGTGGCGACCGCAAGGGAATGCAGATCGGCCTCGTCCTCACCGCCGTACTCGGCATGATCTTCCTCAGCGGCCAGGCATGGGAATATACGCATTCACCCTTCTCGATCAAGAGTGGCACCTTTGGCTCGACCTTCTTCACGCTGACCGGCTTCCACGGCCTGCATGTGATGGTCGGCATCATCCTGATCTGGATTTGCTTCTTCCGTTCGTTGCGCGGGAGTTTCAACCGCGAGCATCATTTCAATGTCGAAGCCGCGACAATGTACTGGCACTTCGTGGACGCGGTCTGGGTGATCCTCTTCGGCGTGCTCTATTTGCTCTGAAAGAACCCTAACCCCCCAACCTCTTCCCTAAAAGGAAGGGGAGTGAGCCTCCGGGACATCGGGGCGTTATGGGGATCCTCTCAGTATTGCAATGAGTCACCCCTTCCTCGCGGGAAAGGGCCGGGGGTTAGGTTTGGTACTAATCCATTTGACGCACCTAGCCAGTAGGAAGGGGCGGCTCATGCCGTCCCCTGATCTTCTCTGCGGACGAGTTCCTTGTACGTGAGCCGCTTGCCCGCTGTCTGCACAATGGCCCCGATGAACCGCCCGCCGTCTTTGCCTTCGCGAGTGTTGAATCGGTACTCCTGCTCGACAAGATAGCGGTGAAGGTGATCGTCCGAGAGATGCGTCCATGTTCCGCCGTAGCACCGCTTGAAGAGCGTCCAGTAATTCTCAAGACTGTTCGTGTGAACCGCCCCGCGCACATACTCCTCAAGGTGATTCACCGTCTCATGGATGTAGTCAGCCTCTAGCCCCACGTAGCCGCCGTGCGTGTCCGTGTAGAGTGCCGAACCTTCCTCCACTTCATTGACAATGTACCCTTATTGGTGGTACAAATACTCTGTGCATAATAAAGGCGGACGCCCCGTGAAGGCGAACAAACTGAGCGAGTATTTAGAGATTCGAGTAGGAGCCACCGAAAAGCAGGCATTCAGGGATGCTGCGGAATTGGCGGGTGTCCCCCTCTCAGTGTGGATGCGTGAACGAATGCGCCGTGCCGCTGTCCGTGAGTTAGAAGAGGCGGCACGCCCAATCGCGTTCTTGCCGCCTATAGAGATGGTGGGTCGTAACGCCGAATGAAGGTGGCGGGCGCAACCCTAGCCGTCTTCATTCGTTCTGTTGTTAGGTTGACAACAGTGTCCGGTCATGGTATGTGCTACACGTAGAACTTAAGTTCTGATCTGTTCTAACTTTGGACAGAAGATGGGGCAATATCCATGAGTGCCGGAACTACGAGCAACAGCGTTCGCCTCACCTTGTTGGGCGCGACCGAATACGTATCATTTTCTGCGTTCCTTGAAGCGGCAAGGGATGTGCGGGATATTCTTGTCGCGCTTGGCCCTGCGGTCTCACCGTCCGAGGGGACGGCACTTGAGTGGTCAATTACCAATAGCTACATAGACAGTTTCCATATCGAGGTTGCGTGTGTCACCAATCCCGTGGCCGGTGCTGCCGTCGCACAGATCTTTGTTGAGGGCATGGAAGCGATTGAGAAGAAGGCGGAACGGCCCGCACTGTTTGATGACTACGTGCTCGAAAAGGCGAAGCACCTGAGCAATGTCGGCAATCGCGACGATACGGCACGGATCGTTCTCGGCAGCGGAACGAGCGAAGTTCACATCAGCCAGCACATCAGCGCGAACGTAGACGCCCTCATCGGCTTTCAATTCGAAGAGGTCGGTGCTGTAGAGGGGCGGATTACGGGCGTCAATATCTATCGCAGGAACACCTGTAGCATTCATGAGTACACCAATGAACGGCGCGTCGAATGCTCATTTGACGGTGACTTGCTAGGGGAAATTGTTGCTGCTCTCGGTAAGCGCGCTATCGTCTACGGTGTCGTGCGTACCGACGCGCACGGGGAGCCGGTTTCGGTGCGTGTTGAGCGAGTGGAGCAAATGCGCTCCCGTGACGACTTGCCATCCATTGCTGACCTACGCGGGATTGATCCCGATTTCACCGGGGGCATGGACGCCGCAGAGTACGTCAGGATGATGCGCGATGCCTCTTGAGCGACGATATTTCGATGCTTGCATCTTCATTTACGTCATAAGCAACAATAAGGACTTTGAGCCGATGTGCTCTGCGGCCATAAGCGCGGCAGAGCAGGGGCAATTCAGGTTAGTCACGTCTATGTTGACTATGATCGAAGTCGTCAAGGGTGAATCAGGTACGCGCACCCCTTCGCCGGAAGTGCGGCAAATGATTACAGCGTATTTTGATCGGGAACACATTCTCATGGCGCAAGCAACAAGGGACGTTATGAGGCACGCGCGCGAATTGATGTGGAAATACGGCGCGATAAAGCTCACGGGGATAGACGCGGTGCATCTCGCTACGGCACTGGACACGGAATGCACAACGCTGTACACGTACGATGGGGTGCTGCTCAAGACTGCCGAACCGAGAATACGAGTAGAAAAGCCGAACATCCAAGCGCAACCATCACTGCCGGGTGTCCATTAGCTAGCACGTGCCGATTCGGCCTCGATGGGATGATGCCATGAGCACAGATTCACCGCAGACACCACCCGAAGAGGCATCCCGATTCAAGGACGCCATGCGGCGCATTCTCTCTCTCACGCCTGAACAGCGGGAAGAGGTTAAACGCAAGGTAGCCGAAGAAGCGGAGAATCAGAAACCCAAGAAGGACAGCGGCAAGAGGGCATCGGCGGCACCGTGGGGCAAGAAGAACGAGGATTCATAGGGCATGAACGACTTTGCTATCTGTTGTTACAGTTCTCGTGGTGGTGGCACTCCGCCTCCCGCGTTATTCGCATTCATTATCGGGGGCTGGGCTGTCATCTATGGTCTTTCCCGTATCCTCAATGCGTACAAGGCGCGACGAGAACCTGATGGTATCGTGACGGATTTGCCCCGCCCTGCTCTCCTCGCATTGGGGCTAGGCAGTGTAATCTTTCTCATCGGCGTGTTTGGATTGATTCACGGATAACCGCTTGTGTCTAGCAGGTCAAATCCCGCCCCGCTCATTTCAAACCGAGTCACTACCGGCTCTCAGGTGTATCAAATGGATTAGTGCCTTAGGTTTCCTCATATCAGATACTTCCGATACCATGCGAGCGTGCGGCCCCACGCATCCTGCGCGGCATCGGCGACGTAGCCGACACCGTTTGTGAAGGGGCGCGTGTCGTTGTTGAAGGCATGCCCCGCGTCCGGGTAGATCTTGAAGTCCACCGTCTTGCCGGCGGATTGCAATGCTTGTTGCAACTGCTGGATCTTCGCGGCGGGGATGATCGGGTCGAGCGCGCCAAAGTTGCCGAGCACCGGGCACATATCCTTCGCCGCGTTGGCGAGCGTGTCATCGGTCTGCACAGGGTCCGGTGGAGTAATCGGGCCGTAGTAGACGACGGCGGCGCTCAACCCCTTGTCGTTTTCCGCCGCGAGCAGCGAGCGCCGACCACCCCAGCAGAACCCGACCACGCCGACCTTCGGTGCGCCGACGCCCGATCCGGTGAGATAGGTGATTGCCGCCGAAACATCGCTGATGATCTGCTCGTCGGTCAGTTTGTTGATCGCCGCAGTAACATCCTGCGGCGTATTGAAGGACATCGTCCCGCCGCTACGCGAGAGGAAATCCACACCGAGACCGACGAAGCCTGCTGTCGCGAGGCGGCGCGTAACATCCTTGATGTGATCCGTAAGGCCCATATTCTCGTGGATGACGATCACGGCCGGAAGGGGGCCGCTGCCCGTCTTCGGGCGCGCCTGGTAGGCGATGATCTGCGCGCTGCCGTTCGGGAATTGCACCATCGTCGCGTTCACGGCATCGGCGGGGACACCGGTCGCGCGCTGTGTGCCAGCGCCCGCCACTGCGGAACCGGCGGGCGTCGTACCCGCCGGGGCGACGGTTGATCCGGCAGGCCGCGTTCCCGCAGCCGTGCTCGCACTGGCGGCGGTCGTGCCAGAAGGCGCTTGCGTGGCGGCAACGGTCGGGACACTCGTCGCCGCAGCGGGGCTGGCGGCGCTTGGGCGTATGGTCGGTATGGCAACAGACGCGGCAGCGCGTGTCGCCGCGATCGTTGGGGCCGTAGTGGCGGCAGCTGTCGCGGTCGGGCTACTGCCGCCACACGATTCGAGGAGCATCGTTGCGGCGGCGAGCGTGCCGAGTGTCGCCGTCGCGCGCATCAGGAAATCGCGCCGCCCAATCGTACCCGCATACCATGCGCTGACGAGTGATTGGACCTCCGGGTTCTCATCTGCGGGTGAAGTCGGTGGGGAAGAAATGATCGTCGCCATGGGGGTTGCCTCCTAAAATGAAGCCGCATTGCGGAGTGTACGGGCCTTTGTCTATCATTGTCTACGCCGGAAATCGCTGTGCGGATGACGCCAGAGGGGAGTAGGCAGTCGCCGGTAGTCAGTAGACGGAACGGCAACCGTTCTTCTGACGACTGATGACTGACGACTGTCTACCGACGACCTCGTTCTGGTATGCTCATTCCCATAACGCGGTGCGCAGTTGGAACGCGCGGCGAATTAGCGTGGGGAGGAAGCGCGATGGCATGGACCTTTGAATTGCTCGCGGGGCCAATGACGATTACCGAAGGGCCGGCATGGGATGGCAGCGGTCTCTTCTTCACGGCGATTCACCAGAACCGCATCCTTCGCTACGATCCCACGGCACAGACGTTGCGGACCGTCTATACCGACACGGGCGGGACGAATGGCCTGCTCTTCGCGCCCGATGGCCGCCTCTTCGCGTGTGAGGGAACGCGCGGCGCGATGGCCTGCTACGATACGGACGGCACGAAGACGATCCTCGTCAGCCAGTTCGAGGGGAAGCGGCTGAATGCCCCGAACGACCTCGCGCTCGACAGCACGGGACGCATCTGGTTCACCGATCCACGCTACGGAGAGCAAGAGGGGCGCAGGCTCGACCATGACTCCGTTTACCGCCTTACGCCACCGCGCGACGGCTCCGCAGCGTGGGCCATCACGCGCGTGACCTTCGATACGACTCGCCCGAACGGTATCCTGATCTCCTCGGACGAGCGCACCCTCTATGTCGCGCAGAGTGATTACGTCGAAACCGCAAAGCGCGAGTTGCGCGGCTATCCGATCCAGGAAGATGGAACACTCGGCAAGTACACGGTACTGCACGACTTCGGCGCGCATCGCGGCATTGACGGCATGTGCTTCGACACGGAGGGTAACATCGTCGCCACCTGCGGCTGGGAACTCGGCGGGCCGGGCTGCCGGATCGCCGTTTTCGCGCCGGATGGTACGGTGATCGAGGAGCATCCCGTCCCCGCCGGTCGCCCAACCAACTGCACCTTCGGCGACGCCGACCTCCGCACCCTCTACGTCACGACGATTGACGGCCATCTCTATCACGTCAAAGATACGGGCCGTCAGGGCTACCTCCAACCGCCGCAGCAGCGCCCCTGGCTCCCATCGTAACGGAGCATATCAGGGGATAGTATGCTGCCCGGCTATCGGTGTGGTCATGTCCGCACCGAAGATGCAGGCGCGACCGCCTGGGGAATCACACGACGAATGTTTGCTCGCTCGCTACGATACCTCGCGCTTCTATTGTTTCCAGTCGCCGCTCGATTTGTGCCTGTGCATCTCGTCGTGCGAGTAACATGGTAACGTACTGATTCAGGCTGGTAGTGGGTCAGTTTGGCAATTTTGGTTCTGCCGCGACTGGCGCGAAAGTTCAAACTGACCCATTACCTACCCACTTCCCGCATCACGAGAAAGAGACCAGGCATATCTCACCCCACCGCTCACCGACGATTCTTCACCTCGCACCGCATAAGAATAACTGAAACGGCACGAGAGATAGAGACTACGTCAGAGCCAGGTGAGCGGGGAACGATTTTCCCAGCCACGTCCGGCCTTTGGGGCGTAGAAGCGGCGTTTGATGCGCCAGAGGAGTGAGACCTTCACCCAGTTGCGCTCGGCGGCGTAGTCCATTGCGTGATGGAGCGTCATACCAAGCGCAACCGCGCCGAGCGACCGACTCCTTCGCCATGCGGCGATGAGCGCGACGGCCGCGATCACGTCGAGGCCATGAAAGAGGACAAAGGTATGATTTCGCGCCTTGCCTGCTTTGTGCAGCCCGACATCAAGAATGTGATCCACGTCAATCAGCACCCCCCCGATGAGGATCGGTAGGCGGTATTTCGGCGGCATCGCTGCGATGAGCGGGATCGTCACGGCGAGATGTTGTGTTGGATATGGCATCGGTCTCCTTCGGTAGTAACGAGTAACGAGTAACAAGTAACGAGATGACCCGCATCTACTCGTTACTCGTTACTCATCCCTTCGTGATAGATCCGTCGCACAATGGCCTCGATTTCCGGTTCCTCGATGGTCAGGTCGCGAATGCGGTAGCGGGCGGAGACAGCGGCGATCAGTTCCGCTGCCGTCACGTCGGCGCGGTGGAAGCGGAGCCAGCGGCGCAGGCCGTCCGACCGGATTTCCTCGGCCTGGAGGCCGACGAGCGGCCCCGGTTCGTCCGTTTCCAAGTCCACCACCAGCGTTCGCTCCGTGCCGAAGCGGTTGCGGATCGCCGCGACGCTCCCATCGTACAGCAAATGGCCGTGGTCAATAATCATCATCCGGGCGCAGAGATGCGCGATGTCCGCCATGTCGTGCGTCGTCAGGAGCACCGTGACGCCGCGCTCGCGGTTGATCTCCAGCAGGAATTCGCGGATGCGCCCCTTCGCGACGATATCGAGGCCAATCGTCGGCTCGTCGAGATAGAGGATCGGCGGGTCATGGAGGAGCGCCGCCGCGAGATCGCCGCGCATCCGCTGACCGAGCGAGAGTTGGCGCACTGGCGTTTGCAGGAATTCATCGAGGCCAAGAATCTCCCGGAACACCGTCAGATTCTCCGCGAAGCGCGCTTCGGGCATACGATAGACGTAGCGCAGCAGTTCGAGCGATTCGATCAGCGGCAAATCCCACCAGAGTTGCGTCCGCTGCCCAAAGACGACGCCGATGCGGGAGGCGAGGATGCGCCGCTGCCGCGTTGGATCCAGCCCCGCGACACGCACCTGTCCGCCCGACGGCACGAGGATACCGGTGAGCATCTTGATCGTCGTGCTCTTGCCCGCGCCATTCGGCCCGACGTAGCCGACCATCTCCCCCAGCGCAATCGTGAATGAAATGCCATCCACCGCATGCACCGCCTCCGTCCCGCGCGAGACGAGCGCCCGGAGCGCCCCGCCCTTCTTCCGCACCGGCACCCGATACGTTTTCTCCAACCGATCCGCGACGATTACAGGTTCATCCATATCATTCCCTTCCGAGTTCGAGGTTCGGAGTGGGTCATCGAACCTCGAACCCCGACCCTCCCACTCAACTCCCTGTGCTCTGATACTGCCGCACGCCCCACTCCCAGAACCAGAGGGCGACCGCGCAGAAGGCGACCGTCACGGCGGGGGTGAGGAAGGAGACGAAGCGCGGCAACCCAAGCGGATCCGTGCGGTCGAGGAAGTACAACCCTGGATAATAGGCGACGAAGGCGATGGGGATGAGGAATGTGAAGGTGCGGCGGATCCACGCCTGGTAAATGCTGATCGGGTAACTGGACAGAAAGACGCCGCCATACGTGAAGACGTTGATAACCTCCGACCGCTCGATGGTCCAGAAGCAGAGTGTGCCGCCGATCAAATCAATGGCGGCGAAGAGAAAGACGCCGCTGAGGATAACGACCGGCAGATAGAGCAGTTTCCCGATCGTCCATATCACATGCACGCGCGTGAGTGCGAGGACGAGCGCGAGCACGCCGGTGAGGGCGCGCCCCAGCCGTTTCAGTTGAAAATCCGAGGCGAGCACCTGGACAATCGGCGTGATGGGCCGGAGCAGGATACGATCAAACTCTCCTTGCCGCACCGTGAGCGAGAAATCCTCGAAACTCTGCGCGACCACCTCGTGGAACGCGAAGGAAATTGAGACGAGCGCGTAGAGGAAAACAATTTCCCCGACGCTCCATCCGCCGAGCGAGGAAAATCGGTGAAAGAGGATGAAGATACCGGCCAGTTCGAGGCCATTCGCGAGAAAAGTGCTGATGATATCGAGAATAAATGAGGCGCGATACTGCATCTGCCCGCGCACGCGCGCCGCGATGAAGCGAAGGTAGAGCGAGAATTCATCACGACCGGCAGATGGCACTTCGTCATCCCCCCTGCACAACGACTTTTCGCGTCGCGGCGATGACCATCGCCCGCCCCCCGAGAATGAGAACAGCGCACCATATCGTCTGCACGGCGAGCGCGGCGAGCGCCCCCGCACCAACGAGATGGCCGAGAAAAATGTCCGCCGGCGTCTGCATCATGCCGCGAAAGGGCAGGATATTGCTGACGAGCAGCAACCAGCCGGGGAAATAGACCAGCGGTACCTCGAAGCCGGAGAAGAGCGTTGCGGCGATTGCCGCTGCGCTCCCGACGCCACGCACATCGAGGAGCCAGAATGCGCTGATGTTGATGATGAACCGGAAGGCGAACGATGTGACGGTGGCAAGGATGAGACTGAGCGCGAAGAGCAACCACTGAGCGAGCGACGCGGGAAGCCGCGCCCCGAAGATCAGCGCGATCACCACAAACGATGTCACGCCCCGGAAGAGGAGATGATAGACGGCGCGCCCCATATCCCGCGCGAGCCAGTAGGCGTAGTAGTCGTACGGGCGGGAAAGGTCCGTCACGACGCTCCCCATCTTGATCGTGTCGGCGACCTCCCACCAGCCCCACAGATAGAGCACCATCAGCATACCCTGCCCGAGCGCGACGAACGTCACGGCGTCGGTCAGATCGTATCCCGCGATCTCGCCACGCGCGTGATAGAGGGCAATGAAGATCAGCGCGCGGACGCACCCGAAGAAGCAGTTGGTGATGATGCCGGAAATCGTCGCGGCCCGATAGGCGATCCACCGCCGGTAGGAACGGAGCGCGACTTCGTAATAAAGACGCACGAAAAACCCTCCCTTCGGGCACGTAGGGGGAGCCAAACGCCGCTCTAGCGACGCGACCGGACTTGTTATTCTACCAGCCGCGTCAAGGGGTGCGGATTACGCTATACTGATCGTGATACAAAGGAGTCCGCCATGGAAACAAGGATCGAAGCCACACTCGCAGACCTATACCATGCCCCGGATGATAGTGGCGCCTATGAACTCGTGGACGGAAGGCTGGTGCATATGTCGCCCACAGGTTCAGACCCGAATCATGTTGCGCTGGTCATTGCCGCCTCACTCCTCGCCTACGAGCGTGAGACGGGAAGCGGCCGTGCTGGGACAGACAATCTTGGCTATGTCGTCAACTTGCCGCAGAGAAAATCGTTCAGCCCCGATGCATCGTATACGTTCCAACTCCCGGCAAATCGAATGCGTTTCATCGAGGGAGCGCCCACCTTTGCCGTCGAAGTGCGCTCGGAGAACGATTACGGCCCGACTGCCGACACCGACTATGCCGCGAAGCGACGCGATTATTTTGCGGCAGGTGCCGTAGTCATTTGGGATGTTGACACGCGCGCGCGAATCGTGAAGTCCTACCACGTCGCTGATCCAGACACACCGCGTTTGTTTCGCGCCGGCGATACGGCTGATGCCGAACCCGCGCTCCCCGGTTGGCGCGTTGCGGTGGACGAACTCTTCCGCTGAAGAACCCCCTTCCCCAGTGGGGAAGGGAGTTGAGGCTGTTCAGCCCATCGCCGCGATAATGGCATCCGCCATCTGAGAGGTGCCGACGGCGGTCGGGTCGTCGCGATTCGGCTTGAAGTCGTACGTGACGGATGTGCCTTCCTCGATGACGCGGCGCACAGCCTTTTCGACGCGCTCCCCGGCGGCATGCTCGCCGATGTGATGGAGCATCATCACGCCGGAGAGGATTTCCGCTGTCGGGTTCGCCTTGTTCTGACCGGTGTACTTTGGCGCGCTGCCGTGGATCGGCTCGAAGCAGGCGACGCCATCGCCGATATTCGCGCCCGGCGAGATGCCGAGGCCGCCGACGAGACCCGTCACGAGGTCCGAGACGATATCGCCGTAGAGATTCGGCAGCACAAGCACGTCATATTCTTCCGGTCGCTGGACGAGTTGCATGCAGACATTGTCCACGATGCGATCGTTGAACTCGATCTCCGGGTACTCCTTCGCCACTTCCTCGGCGACGTGGAGAAAGAGGCCGTCCGTGAACTTCATGATGTTCGCCTTATGCACGGCGGTAACGAGGCGGCGCTTGTTCGCGCGGGCATACTCGAAGGCGTAGGTGACGATCCGGCGCGAGGCTTCCGGCGTAATCATCTTGATCGAGATCGCCGAGGAGGGGGCGAGTTTCCGCTTCGTGAGCGGGTTGATCGCCTCAATTACACGGCGCGCGTCCTCCGTGCCGGTGTCGAACTCGACGCCCGCATAGAGGTCTTCCGTGTTCTCGCGCACGACGACGATGTCTACGTTCTCGTAGCGCGTGCGGACACCGGGAAAGATGCGCGCCGGGCGGACATTCGCGTAGAGGTTGAGCGCCTGCCGCAGCCCGACATTGACCGAGCGGAAGCCCGTGCCAATCGGCGTCGTAATCGGCCCCTTCAGGCCGAGTTTCGTCTGCCGAATGCTCTCGACCGTCGTTTCCGGGAGTGTGTCGCCATACTTCTCCAGCGCATCCAGACCGGCATCCGCCGTGTGCCAGGTGAAGCCAACGCCCGTCGCCTCGAGGACGCGTCGCGCCGCCTCGACCACTTCCGGTCCGATCCCG
>JALYUS010000013.1 GCA_030853625.1 Chloroflexota bacterium | reverse complement strand
GCTCCTACCTCGGGTCTTGACGATCAGGCGATCTTCCGGCCATGGATGAAGCACGTGGGGTGGCGGCAACCACTCGGCGGCCAGGCGATCCATTCGCGCCCAGGTCGTCCTGTCCTTCTGGCTGCGTCGCCGGAGCGAGCGTCGCCAGAGATCGAGGACGTGATGCCGGTATGCCCCAATAGCTTGGACATTGGTCGGCACGGCGTGGTACGCGAAGTAGCCTGTGACCACCGACCGCAGCCATCGCCCTTGTTCGGCAATGCTGTCGCTGCGTCGATTGCGCAGTTGCGTCTTCACCTCGGCCAAGGCTGCACGCATGCGGTCGCGTCGCGTGTGGCGTCGGAGCAGGAAGGCTCCGCGCCGCGAGCGCCCACAGATGAACGTGAACCCCAGGAAGTTGAACGTCTGCGGTTTGCCCTGCCCGGTTCGTTGCCGCCGTTCGATCGCATAGCGGCCGAACTCCAGCAGCCGGGTCTTCTCCCCATGCAATTCGAGCGAGAACTGCTCGAACCGCTCTCGCATCGCGTCCCAGAATCGGCGCGCATCGGCCTCGTGCTCGAAGCCCACGACCAGATCATCGGCATACCGCACCACGATCATGTCGCCACAGGCCTGTCGCTGTCGCCATTGCCGCGCCCACAGGTCGAAGACGTAGTGCAGGTAGACGTTGGCCAGCAGCGGTGAGACCACCGCGCCTTGTGGCGTCCCCTGTTCACTCGCGCTCCAACTCCCGTCTTCCAGAACTCCGGCCTTGAGCCATTTGCTCACCAGCCGGACGATGCGCTCGTCGCCAACCCGGTGCCTCACGAAGCGCAGCAGCCAATCGTGGTCCACCGCGTCGAAGAAGCCCTTGATGTCGGCGTCGAGAATCCAGTTCACCCGCTTGCCCTTGATCGCCACGCACAAGGCGTCCAACGCGTCGTGCTGTCCTCGCCCGGGCCGGAACCCGTACGAGAAGCCGAGGGTATGTTGCGCACCACATACCCTCGGTTATGTTGCGGCCGAAGACATGTTGTCTTGGGTGTGTGGACTGTGCGAATGACGGTACTCGTCGGCTGATTGACACAACATAAATTCCGGCGTTTGCTTGCAGGCCTTCTTTTTGAATACGGAGGCTTGTCATGTTCGAGACCCTTTTCGACTCGGCAGCGGCGGTGAGCTGTCATCGGGGCGGTCCACTCACTGCGGAACGGGAGCGCTATCTAACTCACTGCGCCGCTGGCGGCGCGACTCTCGTGACTCAGCGCAGAAGAGCGTGGGCCATTCTTCGTGTTGCCGAGAGGATGCCGCCAGGGGACCGTGGCGCAATCGGTCAACAGCATCTCCTTGAAGTCATCTTGGGGCCAGCGGTTGAACCAAGATCAATCGCCTACCTCGTGAAGCGGGCAAGGCCATGGTTCAAGTTCCTTGGTTGGTGGGACTATGAGAGGCCGGCAATGGCATTCGAGCAAGACCTCAATCGGTTCGTGGCCTGGATGCGCGATGAGCGCGGCCTGGCGCCAAGCACGATCGACCTGTGGCGAGCCCGGACTGCGACATTCCTGCGCTGGTGCAAAGCGAACGGACGCACGTTGGAATCCCTTGGGCCCGAGGACATTGATGCGTACTTCGTTACGTACGGGGCATCGCGCTGGTCGCGCATTTCGGCAGGCCACATTGCAAAGATGCTTCGTGTGTTCCTGCGACATGCCGCCAGCATAGGCACCTGCCGTGACCGCCTTGCCGAGTCCATCATGAGCCATCGCAGCTACCAGCTCGAGACGCTGCCCTATGCATTGGACTGGGGTGACGTGAGGCGACTCATCGGCTCGGCATCTGGCGACACAGAAATCGATATCCGTGATCGCGCGATCATGCTGCTGCTCGCGGTGTATGGCATGCGCGCGGGCGAAGTCGCGGCGCTTCGGCTTGAGCACGTTAACAATGAAGGTGGCCAGCTGCGAATCTGGCGCCTCAAGCGCCGCCAGCCGCAAATTTACCCGCTCGTTGCATCCGTAGCACAGGCACTTGCCAACTACATCGACGTGGCACGGCCCGGCGTCGCGCACCCTGAAGTCTTCATCCGAGGGCAAGCGCCCAGAACTCCGCTGACAGGCAAGAGCATCTACAACGTGGTCCACCGCCGACTTCTCGCGCTGCAGATCCAAGCTGCGCACCTCGGCCCTCACGCGCTGCGGCATTCGTGCGCGGTAAAGATGTTGGCCGACGGCTTGACGCTCAAGGAGATCGGCGATCACCTCGGCCATCGATCCACAGCTTCGACAATGACCTACGCCAAAGTTGACATGTATGGTTTGCGTCAAGTGGCTGAGTTCGATCTGGGAGAACTGCAATGACCACCAGCGAACTCATTCATGCCTATCTGGCCGCCAGGCGGGCGCATGGCGTGAAGTTGGGCTCCGGCGAACGTGCTTTGTGCCAATTCGCTCGGCAGACGGGTGATCGACCGCTCGCCGAGGTGACCCGGAAGGATGTGGCCCAGTTCCTACACGGCAGAGGGCTGAGCGCGACATGGAAGACAAAGTACGGGCTTCTTGCAGGTCTGTATCGCTTCGCGATGGCACGAGGCCACGTGGCCGCATCAGTCTTGCCCGAACAACGCCCCAGGTTGCCGCCGCCGCTTACTCCCTACATCTATTCATCCGACGAACTGCAGCGGCTATTGAATGCCTCTGTCGCCTTGGAGTCGCCACGCAACCCGCTGCAGGCGCTCACGTACCGCACACTCCTGCTGTTGCTCTACGGTGCTGGGCTTCGAGTCAGCGAGGCCATTGGGCTCACATTGGGCGACGTGGATCTGCGTGAACGGGTCCTGACGATCCGGGAGACGAAGTTCTACAAATCGCGATTGGTGCCGATCGGTCGGCGACTGGCCGCCGCGCTGAGCATGTACATCGAGCAGCGCGATTCGCTGCCGAGGCCACAGGGTGATCGATCTGCGTTCTTGTCCGCCCGCGGCGGTCAAGGGCTGACCTACAAGCGCGCATATGAGCACTTCCAACGTGTTCGCTCCAGTGCGGGGATCGTGTGTCCGCCCGGAGGACGACGACCGCCCCGGCTTCACGACATTCGGCACACCGCGGCCACTCATCGCGTGCTGGCCTGGTATCGAGAAGGCAAAGACGTGCAGCAACTCCTGCCGCGTCTGGCAACCTACCTGGGTCATGTGAGCATCGCCTCGACCCAGCAATACGTGCAGTTGACACCTGAACTGCTGCACGAAGCGAGCCTGCGGTTCGCCGCCTACGCCCAAGTCGATGCTGAGGAGGAGATCAACCATGCGTAATCACAGCCTCCTCGGGCCTTGGGTTCGGCGCTTCCTTCTTGAGCACCTTGTGGCTGAACGCAACCTTGCGCGCAACACGCAGGTCAGCTACCGCGATACGCTCGTCCAGCTGTTGCCCTTCATCAGCGACCAGGCCAACACCTCGGTTGACAAGTTGGTGGTCGATGACATGTCGGCCAAACGGATTCGGGAGTTTATGGATCACATTGAAATTGATCGCGGATGCGCGGTGATCACACGTAACCACCGACTGGCCGCCATCCACTCATTGGCTCGCTTCATCGGGGAACGCTCGCCGGAGCACGTGTCGTGGTGCTCGCTCGTACGTTCGGTTCCATTCAAGAAGGCGTCTAAGACAGTGATCGGGTACCTCGACCCACCTGAGGTCGACGCCCTCCTGCGGGTCCCCGATCGCCGCACCACCATGGGGGCGAGGGACTACGCGCTGTTGCTGTTCCTCTACAACAGCGGCGCGCGCGCCGATGAGGCTGCATCGCTTCGCGTTAACCGACTGCACCTGGGCACGTCGCCGTCGGTGCGCATCCTGGGTAAGGGAAACAAGTGGCGGATCTGCCCGCTGTGGCCCAAGACCGTGGATACGCTTCTGCCCCTCATTGGCACCCGAGATCCGGATGATCGCGTGTTCCTTGGACGGACGGGGCAGCCAATGACGAGATTCGGAATACATCGAATAGTCACATCGTGCGCGCTGGTGGCCGCCGACAGCATCCAAACAATTCGGGGCAAGCGCATCAGTCCCCACTGCCTGAGACACACAACGGCTGTTCATCTACTTCGGGCAGGGGTCGACATCAACACGATTCGCGCTTGGCTCGGACACGTCTCGCTGGATACGACCAATATCTACGCGGAGGTTGATCTCGAGATGAAGGCCAAGGCGTTGGCAAGCGTTGACATCACCGACTTGCCGCAATCCTCACCGCCGCGACAGTCCACACAGTCGGTGATCGAGTTCATGCGCAGCCTATAGCGCCGCGAAGCTGCCGAATTTATGTGCGCTCAGCTCGTTGCGTACGCTTCGCAGGTCCCGGGACAAAGACCTTCGGGGCAACATGTCTTCGGCCGCAACATAACCGAGGAAGTCTTCCTCGTAGATCGCGTTGAGCACGGTGACGACTGCACGCTGGACTATCTTGTCCTCCAGCGCGGCAATGCCCAGCGGGCGCTGTCGCCCGTCCGGCTTCGGGATGAACCGACGCCTGACGGGCAGCGCCCGGTACGCTCCACGGTGGACCCGGCCGTGCAGGTCTTGGAGGTGGTCCTCCAGCCCCGACTCGTAGTCCTGCCACGTCACGCCGTCCACGCCCGGTGCGGCACGGCGCCTGAGCGCCAGGAACGCATCGCGAAGCGCATCGACGGTGACGTGGTGTAGCAGCGCGGTGAACGCTTGCCCCTTCCTTTGCCTTGCGGCCTGTCGTACGCGTTCCAACCCCGGGGACACGCTACCGCGGCTCTGAGTCCGTCGCGTGTGTGGTTGGTCCGCGTTCCCCTTGGTCTCCGCCCTTGGCTCCACCCACTCCGCCGCCGCTGTCGTGGAGACAACATCGGCCTTGTTCGCGGGCTTCACAGCTACTACGGCAGAGTCTGACTTCTCCAGCCCGTGCATCATCGGCTTCGGCTCCTCACCTTCCCGATGCGGGCCGCCGGCCGGTACTAGCGCCGACGGTCAAGCTGGAGATCTCCCGGTTCCCGTGCAAAGAGCGTGCATACATGCCAGGGTCTTCGACCACGCCGGGTCGCACGGGCGCTTGCGATGGCGCGCCCGGACGTATTGCCTTCCGTGAATCGGACGACGTCGGCACCCGGATCGAATTTCTTACGCGGCTCAATGGCTGGCCTGCACGTACCCCTGTCAACGCTTCGAGTTGCACCTCGCGATGCAACCCGCATGACTCGGGGACAACATGGTTCGCTACACCTTTGCTGTGAGGGACTTGCACCCTTTACTCCTTGCCGGTCTCCCGGCGCTCCCGA
>JALYUS010000748.1 GCA_030853625.1 Chloroflexota bacterium | reverse complement strand
GCCGCTCTTGATTCAGGGTGTACGCATTTTTCGCTATCGCCGGGGAAATCCTAACCCCCGCCCCTTCCCTCGAAGGGAAGGGGTGACTCTCTGCGTTGCCGTGCCTTACCCCGAAAGCCCTGGTCATAGCGAGGCTCACTCCCCCTTCCCTCGGAGGAAAGGGGGTTGGGAGTTAGGAGTATCCCCTCACTCCTTCGTTACGCGGAGCCTTTCACGTCGCGCCGGTTGAAGATGACGAGACTGATGATGAAGAAGATGATCGCGTAGGCCACGAGCAACGCGATCGCGATGGGGGGCGAGAAGAGTTCCTTGTTGAAGTTCTGCGAGCGGTCGAGGCCGTACATGAGGGCACGCTGGTTTGGGGTGAGAAAGAAGTTCACCGCCTTCGCCCATCCGCCACCGAAGCCCGTCAGAATGCTCGTGATCGTGCCCTCCAGAATCGTGTAGCCGAGCACGACCGCCACGCCGGCGACGACCTGCCGCGCGAGCAGCGTGATAAAGAGCGCGAGGGCGAACCGCGTCGCGGTGCCAAGTACCTGCACGCCGAGGGTCTGCCAGAATTCCTGCCCGAACGCGCCGCTCCACGCCATCGGCGCGCCGTCCACCGCCGTCAGAATGACGCTCAGGCCGACGCCGAAGGCAACGATGATAATCAGGCCGATGATCGCGGCCAGAAAGACCGCAATCGCCTTACTCAGGACGTACGGCATGCGCCGTAAGCCCATCGCCAGTTGCGTGCGCAGCGTGCCGTACTGAAATTCATTGCCGACGACGACGGCGACGGCGATGATTGTCAGCGTGCCCCAGAGCGCGTTGCCAGCGGAGACGGCGGTGTGGACGCCGTTCGGGAGCAGGGCATTGTTCAGCGCATTGCGCGCCGTCCGGGGGTTCGTGCTGTGGTGGCCGATCTGGTAGTTGATCGTGAAGACGAGCGTCGTGATGGCAGCCATAATGCCGAGCATCCACCACGTCATTGGCCGCTTGCGTAGTTTGAACAGTTCCGCGCGAATCATGCTCCCCATATCGTTCTCCTCTTATGAGCGACCGGCAGGCGTGCCCGACTGCTGGGCGTCCGCGCCGACCAGTTCGAGGTAGATGGATTCGAGGCTCGTCTCGATCGGTTGCAGCCGGTTGAGTCGGAGACCGCCGCTAATGAGGGCGGCCGCGACATCGGCGGCGCACTCGCCCGTGCAGGTGATTTGCAATCCCCGCCCTTCCGGGCGCACCTCGGTGATGTACGGTGTCTGGCGCAGCAGTTCCAGCGCGCGTGGGAGGTTATCCACTTCGAGGTAGTGGGTGTTGTCCGTGCGCAGCAAATCCTCCGTCGTGCCCTGCTTGACGATTACGCCGCGGTTGATGAAGGCGACGCGCGTGCAGACCTGCTGGACCTCCGCTAAGAGGTGCGAGCAGAGAAAGATCGTCTTGCCCAGCGACGCCAGGTGGAGGGTGAGGTTGCGCACCTCGACCATCCCTTCCGGGTCGAGGCCGTTCGTTGGCTCGTCGAGCATCAGCAGTTCGGGGTCGTTCAAGAGCGCCGCGCCGATTGCCAGCCGCTGCTTCATGCCGAGTGAGTAGGCGCTGTACTTGCGGTCCGCCCGGTCGCTGAGGAAGACCTGATCGAGTACGTCGGCAACGCGCGCCATCGGCACGCCCCGGAGCCGCGCGACGACGCGCAGGTTGTCTCGTCCGGAGAGGAAGGGATAAAAAGCGGGCGATTCGATAATGCTGCCGACGCGGTGGAGCGCGCTATACCGGCCCTCCCGCGTTGTCTGGCCGAATAGTTCGACACTGCCCGCGGTCGGTTCGATCAGGCTGAGGATCATCGCGACGGTGGTCGTCTTGCCGGAGCCGTTCGGGCCGAGAAAGCCGAAGATATCTCCCTGTTGGACGGTAATTGAGACATCCTGCACGGCGGTCACGTGCCCGTATTGCTTGCGCAGGCCATGCGTTCGCAGCACCACCGGCGCCGTGTCGCGCGTATCGGCGCCGTGTACCATAACCGGCGCGGCGGCTTGCCCGATTGCGATTGGTTGCACCATAGCATCCTTCCTTTCGTCACGGAGCGGTATCAACCTACCCCGTTGTACCACAAAAAGCAGTTCCGAGGAATTTCGCTATAGTTCGACCAAATTGTGGCGGAATTGTGTCGTGGGAAACCTACCCCCCGGCCCCTTCCCTCATAGGGAAGGGGAGTGAGCCTCTTGACGATCGGGGCAATAGGTGGAACGCTCCGGTATCGTGAAGAGTCACCTCTTCCCTTCGAGGGAAGGGGCCGGGGGTAGGAAATTCCCTACTTGGGCATGTTCTTCAGCGCGGTGTAGGCCGGGCGGGGCGACCAGTCGCTTTTCAGCACTGCCCACGGGTATTTCTCGTCGCTCGGTGGCGTGATGGTCGCGAAGTTCAGGTTCCAGACGAACATCACTCCCACCCACGGGTACGACTTCCCGAGTTCAAAGGCGCGCACCAGATACTGCGCCTGCTGTTGCTCGGAAACGAACGCGCCGTATTCGTATCCCTTCGCCTGATTCGCCGTTGTCCAGCCGAACTCGGTCAGCCACATCTTCGTGTTCCCCTCACCCGCATCCTCCATCACCTTGCGCAGGTCGAGGATGCGCTTGAAGTAGAACGAGTCGTCGGTCGAGAAATCCGCCTTGCCCGTACCGCTCACGTCGCATCCTTGTGGGTTAGCGGGGTAGGAGTTGTCCGGCGGGTTGCAGTTGGAGCCAGGGTGCGCGCCGAGCACGTCGTAGTATTGCTTGATCTCGCCGCCGTTCAGCGCGTAGATCTGCCGCAGGTACTCCACGTCGTTGAGGGCGATGGATGGGTCGTTCACGCCCGTCGGCGTCAGCCCGCCGAAGACGACGACTGCCTTCGGGTCCGTCTTTTTGACCGCCTGGAAACCCGCCTTCAGCACCGGCAGGTAGGCCGCCACGTTTACCGTGCCGCCCGTCTCGACCGCGTAGTTCTCCTCATTCCAGATTTCGTACGCCTCCACCTTGCCCTTATAGCGCTGCGTGAGGAAACCCATGAAGTCCGTGAAATCCTGCGTCTTTGTCGGCAGGCCACCCTTCGCGCCGACCCAATCGGGCGATTTCACGACACTGAGCAGGACTTTCAGCCCTTTCGCGCTCGCGCCGCTGACGAACTGGTCGAGTTGCGCGGTCGTGTCGTTGCCATAGTTGCCTTTCTGGGGTTCGATGGCGGCCCACTGCACTTGCTGGCGCATCCACCCGAAGCCCGCACCCTGCACATTGGCGTAGACCTTGTCGCGGAAGGCGGGATCGCTGCTCAGTCCCCAGACATTGAAGCCGTAGCCATCGCCATTGTCGCCAACATGGAGTTGCGTGAGGTCGCCATTCGCCGCCGCAGGCGCTTTCGTCGCAGTCGCAGTGGCAGCGGGGCTACTGGCGCTCGTGGGGGCGCTCGTCGCGGCTGCCGTATTCGTCGGTGCGGGCGTCGGCGCACTCGTCGGCGTCGTTGTCGCGGTTGCTGGGGGGGCAACCTGTGGCGCGAGGGTTGGTGGGACGGTCGGTGTCGGCACGGCTGGCGCCGTTGGCGTGCTGCCACCGCCGCAACCGACAAGAAAACCGACTAACAAGAGCATAAACCAGCGTCGCATCAATCCCGTATCCTCTCACTACGCTGCCGTCGAACCCATACCACCCTACACGGTGGATGTACGTGATGGCAAGTGAGAATAGAGAGAGCCTCACCGCTCTCCTTTCTCCGTTATCCCGTGATCGCGGTTATGAATCGGGTTTGTTTGGCGGTGGCGAGGGGCATCGCGGACACGGGCATATATGGCGGACGCCAAAGACCCTCTCTCCATTGTCGCTCGACAACGCAGAGAGGGTCGAAGGGTACGACGCTATGCGTGTTCGGTCGCGCCGTCCGCAGATTGCACCGTCATTCGCTGCCGCTCGCGGCGATGATGCAGTGGCCGGTAGATGCAGAAATAAATGATCTGTGACGCGACGAAAACTTCCGCGACATCAAGCAATACGAATGCCCACGATGCGGCGAACTCGCCACTCAATAGCGTCGCGAGCGCGCCGATCGAGACACTCGCGGCAATCGTCACCAGGAATTTCGCGCGGGGCGTCCACCCGCGTCGTAAGAAAGCGCCGAGAAAAAGGGGCAACAAGCACCCCGCGAAGATCGGCCCGAGTTCTTTGAAAAATTCACCCTCCACCCGCGTTCCTCCTTGCGAATCGCCTCGACACTCGCCACATATGCGATGCCCCATTGATACAACAACAGATCGAGCGCGTCAATATGTCAAACTGATCTTCCATCTCCCTGGTACGGGGGCTTTGCCCGCCACACCATATCGGCCGCTGTTTTCACGTCGGGATATTCGGGTGTCCGGTTCAATGCGTGTGAATATCTGCGAGCGGACCGGAATCCCGACGGGGACGATCTATGAGGTGATCGGCGGAGACGTGGACGCTCCAGAAGGCGAGCGCGGTGAGCAGGAGACTGAAGACGATCAGGCCGTTGAAACCCGCGATGTCTGCGAAGATGCCGCCAATCCAGGTGCCGAGCAATTGGCCGCCGCCGAGCAGGAGTGAATAGAGACCCATAACCGCACCACGCTCCCCCGGCATCTCCTCGGAGAGCGTGGCGAGATAGGTCAGCGCGGCGGGCGCGAAGCCACTCGCGACGATTACGCAGAGCGCGATCGCGGGCAGGATAATCCAGAGCGCGTGATGCGCCTGTGATGAGAGCGTCTGCGGATTTTCGCCCAGGCGGTTGGTGATCGCGAGCAGGACGGAAATGGCGAGAAAACCGCCGAGGGCGATGCGCATCGCCACCGGGCGGCGCATCCGGGGGAGGATAAACGTCCAGAGCACCATGCCGACAATCAGCATCGCGCCGAATGTGCCGAGCAGGAGGGCAATCGTGCCCTGACTGAACCCGCCGACGAGTAGTTGGTGCGGGAAGCGGAGATCGGCATCTCGCTGCTTTGGTTCCAGGGTTCCGGCCGCCGCCGTCGGCAGACTGAGCAGGAACTGGATCAACCCCAGGAGCGCCGCGAGCAGTGCATTGACCGCGAGCCATGCTGGTACGAACGCCAGCAACCGGGAGCGGTGCAGCAGCATGCGATAGACACCGATCGCGGCCCGTCCGAGCCGCTCCGGCGCCTGCGGTGCGGTGGCAGCGACCGCGTGAACGCGGCTCTCGACGACGGTCGCTCCGAGAATGACGACCGTAATCATATAAATGGCGAGGACGCCGAAAAAGCCATGCACATCGGCGAGGCCGTACAGCAGATTGCCGATCGGGATACCGATCACGACGCCGAGAACCGTCGTCACCTCGAAGGCGGTCATGACACGGACGCGACGCTCCTCATTGCCGCCGGAAACATCAGCGAGGAAACCGAGGCCGGCGGGCGCCGCGCAGGCCGCCGA
>JALYUS010000002.1 GCA_030853625.1 Chloroflexota bacterium | reverse complement strand
CGATAACACGGTCGTCAATGTCGCGCTCGCCACATTGCAAAAAGATTTCCATGCCAGCATCTCGCATACGCAGGGTATCGTGACGTACTACGCGCTCTCGCTCGGCATCGTCATCCCCGTGGCAGGTTTCCTCGCCGACCGCTTCGGGATCAAGCGGATCTACGTGATCTCGCTGGTCTCCTTCACGACGGCCTCCGCGCTCTGCGGCCTCGCTC
Source organism: Chloroflexota bacterium (assembly GCA_030853625.1). Lineage (GTDB taxonomy): Bacteria > Chloroflexota > Chloroflexia > Thermomicrobiales > JALYUS01 > JALYUS01. The sequence continues at coordinate 1,854 of JALYUS010000002.1, read as the reverse complement.
CTTCGCTCAATGCATTGATTCTGTTCCGTATTCTGCAAGGGCTGGGCGGTGGTGCGCTCCTGCCCCTCGGCACGGCGATGCTCTTCACTGCCTTCCCGCCGAACGAGCGGGGATTGGCGCTCAGTGTCTTCGGCATTCCCTCGCTCGTCGCGCCCGCCCTCGGCCCGACACTCGGTGGCTTCCTCGTCCAGTATGTGGACTGGCGCTTCATCTTCTACATCAACCTGCCAATCGGCATCATCGGCGCGGTGATCGCCTCGCGCAACCTTCGCGAGCGCAAGAGCGCGATGCGGGCGGCATTCGATCTGCCCGGATTCATTCTCTCGGTCATCGGCTTCGGAGCGCTCCTCTATGGGCTTTCGAATGCGGCAACTGACGGCTGGACGAGCAGCACGGTGCTTGGCTTCCTCGGCCTGGGGATCGTCGCGCTTGCCGCGTTTGTCGTCGTCGAGTTGCGCTCCCCGCATCCGCTCCTCAATGTCCGCTTCTACCAGAAGCCGATCTATCTGCTGGCGAGCGCCGTCGGCTGGGTTTCCGTCGTCGCGCTCTTCGGTGCGACCTTTCTCCTGCCCCTCTATTTCCAGACCCTTCGCGGGCGGACACCCTTCCAGACGGGGCTGTTGCTCCTGCCTCAAGCGGTGGCGGCGGTCGTCTCGATTCAGTTCAGTGGCCGCCTCTATGACCGGATTGGCCCGCGCTATGTCGTGACGGCTGGCCTGATCGGGCTTGCCGCGACGACGTGGGGCTTCACGCAGATCACCGAAACGACCTCGTATGTCGTCATTTGCGCGCAGATGGCGATTCGTGGCTTTGCCCTCGCCTGTGTCATGCAGCCGACCCAGGCGGCGGCGCTCTCCGTCATCGAGCGCGATGTCCTCACCCGCGCCAGTTCACTGCTCTCCGTGATGCGGAGCGTCTTCCAATCGCTCGGTGTCGCGATCCTCGGCACGGTGTTGCAACTGCGCGGTACCCCGGCAAGTGGGTTTCGCGGCGTCTATACAATCGCGGGCTATCGGGATGCATACAATGTCGCCCTCGCCGCCGCGATGATCGGCGTGGTCCTCGCGATCTTCCTGCCGATCAAACCCCGCCGCCCGGCGGAATTAGCGCCCAGTCATGCGGAGCCGCAGCCCGTGGCGCAGGCGGTGGAGACGTAGGGAATTTCACCCCCCAGCCCTCTCTCCTTTGCTGACAAGCAAAGGAGAGAGGGAGAAATGCAGATACATGGGACATTGATGGAACGCCACAGCATTCGATCAGATCCCCGCCCCTCGCCTTCGCTGGACGGACCAAGGACATGCTCCAATTCTAGAACGAAGGAGAGTGGGCGCCCTCTGGGCGGTGGGGGTGCGATCCTCTTACTCGTCCTCCGTACCAATCAGGCGGGCAGAGCCACCAGTGAGCGCACCGGACTTTTCGAGGCCAATGACGAGGGGGACGCCGCCGAGCGTCACGGCGGTCGTCGCCGCGCCTTCCGGGACGGGGCCGACGGTGAAGCGCGTCGCGAGCGTTTCGCCGCTGAGGTATCGCTCGTAGTCGTCGAGCATCGTCCGGGTCTCGGTATCGTCCTCGTTCTCGGTGTCCATCGCGATCCAGAGGGCAATCTTGTCCTCGATATTCAGGCCCGCCGCCTTGCGGGCATCCTGGACAACGCGGACAAGATCGCGCGCCATCCCCTCGCGCACGAGTGCGGGCGTCAGCGCGGTATCGAGGGCGACGGTGTAACCGCCCTCCTCCATCACCGCATATCCCGCGCGCTCGACGGCGTCCACGAGCAGTTCGTCCGGTTCGAGTACGATGTCTTCGGTTACGGGCACGGAGCCGCCCGCCGCCACGCGCCGCGCGACATCATTC
>JALYUS010000754.1 GCA_030853625.1 Chloroflexota bacterium | reverse complement strand
GGGAGTCAAGAAGGTGCCATCGCCGTTGCCGAGCAACGAGTAGACTCTGCCGCGCGGGATTCCGGTCGCCGTGACGATGTCCGGATGACCGTCACCGTTCAGATCACCGATTGCAAGCGCATCGGGTGGCTCAGGAACGCTGATCGTTGGCGTGGATGCGGGGACGAAGGTGCCGGTGCCGATCCCGATCAGCACACTGATAGTGGAATCCCCATTATTTGCCACGGCGAGATCGAGATGGCCATCCCCATTCAGATCGCCGAGCGCGACGGCGTTTGGGAACGCGCCGACGGCGATCGCCGCACCGAAGGCAGTGAAGGTGCCGTCGCTGTTGCCGCGCAGGGCGTGTACCGTATTGAATGCCGAGTCCGCCACGACAAGATCAGCCTTGCCATCGCCGTTCAGATCACCCACCGCGACGTCGGTTGGGCTGGCAATCGGGATCGGTGAGCCGACAGCGGTGAAAGTGCCATTGCCGACGCCGAGCAGCACGCTAATACTGTTGCCATCCTGGTTCGCGACCACGAGGTCTTTCTTGCCATCGTTGTTCAAGTCGGCGAGCGCGAGCGCAACGGGGCCAGCGCCGACGGTGATCGGGGAGCCGGGCGCGGATGTGAATGTCCCGTCGCCCTTACCGAGCAGCACGCTCACGGTGCCGTTGTCGTGATTCGCGACGACGAGGTCCGCCTTGCCGTCCCCATTCAGGTCGGCAACGGCGGTGGCGTCCGGCGCGATGCCGACGAGCGCATTCGCTGCGGCGGTATAGGTGAACGTCACGGGCGACACCGCATCAACGAGCGAGGTGGGCCAGGCGAGGAGCAGCACAGCGCCGATCAGGAGCGCGGATCGCCCGATGCGCCGATGAAGCCGCGCGCGTCCGTGTCTGTCCAGAGTTCCCATTCTTCCCCCTGATCTCCGATTGCCAAGCCTTCACGGTACCAATGGATGCCGAAGCCTGTCCTCGTTCCCGCATTGGGAAAGGAGGAAGCACGAACGCCGGGTCTTCTGGAACAACAGCGTCCGTGCAACATTCCCCCTCGCCCGCCGCGGGAACGGGGACAAAGCGCCATCACCGGAGTTTCGGCAATGGGGCAGGCGGGCCACCGGAAGGTGGTGGCCCCGGTCGCGATGGCGGCGCAACGTGCGGTGGACCACCCGATGGCGGCGGGCCGGGGCGCGGTGGTGGCTCTGGATTGATGATGCCGTACGTGTACGCGCCCGGCAGCGCCCCCGTCGCGCCCGCGATTGTCACCGTCACTGTCACCGCGCCCGTGCTGTGTGCCGGGGTCGTACAAGTGATCGTCGTGTCATTGACCACCGTGATGTTCGTCGCCGCGCTCGTGTCGAAGGTGACTGCGGCGCCCGCCGCGAAGCCGAAACCGTGGAGCGTCACGGCCGCTCCACCCCCGATTGGACCGGAGGAAGGCTCGACCCGCGTCACGGCCGGATTGACGATGATGCCGGACTGCACGCCGGTGAGACTGTGCGTGGCATCGGTAGCGGTGATGCTCTTCGGTGGGCTTCCGGCGCTTTTCAGTGTGACGCTGAAGGTATGCATGCCATTGTCATTGCCACTGCCGATCGTGAAGGTGTAGTCCGCCGGGAGGACCGCGAGCGGGTCATTACTCGTCAGATGGACCGTGCCGGTATAGTTGGGGGTGAGATTGGCGAAGGCATCCCTGGCCGACACGGTGACAGTGCCGGGCGCGTTTGCATTGACCGGATTGGGGAAGCCCGCGACGAGCAAGGCGCTGATCGCCGCCGGAGTGACGGTGATACCGGTTTGAGAGCCGGTGACGCTCGTGGTCACGGTGTCGGTCGCGGTGATGCTCTGTGTGCCCGTCGTCTTCAGCGTCGCGCCATTGGTGAAGATATGGCTGCCCCGATCGCTGAACGGGAAGGTGAAGTCGGCGGGCAAACCGGCGCCTGTGGTCGCTTGCGGATCGCTGCTGGTGAAGTGAATGGCGCCGCTGTAACTCGTCACGGTGTTTCCCAAACTATCGGTGATCGTGACAGTGAATGTGCCGAGCGCGCCCGCAGTGATCGGAGAGGGGAAGCCCGCCACGACGATGGCGGCAGGGATGAGCGGGGTCGCCTCAAAGGCGCCGATGTCGCACAGGCCACCGGCAGGCGCGGGGCGGGCGGCGCCGCGCTGGTCGGTCGCGGGGCAGTTC
>JALYUS010000743.1 GCA_030853625.1 Chloroflexota bacterium | reverse complement strand
GTTCAATCCGTCACCACACTGCATCGCATGGCCCGTTCGTTTCTCTCATTGAGCAAGATGCGTACCTCTACGAGAAGTAGACAGAGACAGTCGGGTCGGCTCCATTCTGTCTACTGTCTACTTCCCCCGTTTGACGCCACCGGTGAACGGGCGTAGAATGCGCGTTGGTCGTGCTAGACGGGGAGCTAGCGGTGCCCTGTACCCGCAATCCGCTTTAGCGGGGTTGAATTCCCCTGTGAGGTCCGGCTCTGTAGGACTGCTGTGGTGGAACGGCGTTGAGAGTTGGGTCCTATGCGTCAGAAGCCTGCGAACCCCGCCAGGACCGGAAGGTAGCAACGGTAAGGAGTCCCTTCTGAGCGACGTGGGAGCGCCTGGCTGGAGCCGCGAAGTCGCGGGCAAGCTGGAGAGTCGCTGATCGAATCGGGGGTGCACGACCTTTCCTCGAAAGCGAAACCGGAGGCGCAATGCCTCCGGTCTTTTTTGTTGCTGTCCGACGGGCGACTACTTTTTCGCGGATGCCTTTGGTTGCTGGCGGCGCGCGGCAGGGCGGTTCGCAGGGTCCGCACGGTCGAGACGCTTCTGACGATCCGCTTTGGCACTACCATCACCACGGGTATTCGAGAGTGCAAGAGCGGCGGCGCTGCCGGGCCGCAGATATGCCTTGCGACGCTGCTCCTTGCGGAACTTCACCACCCGCGCGGGATATTTCACGCGCAGCCACCAGACGGTGTAGGCGACACAGACGAGCGCGGCGATCATGCAGACATACTCCCACAGCCGCCAGCCGAGGAAATTCAGGCCAAGCACGCGGCAACCAAAGAAGATCAGCCCCGTCGCCCACCCCCACATCGCCCGATACGTGATTTTATGCAGTGTCTCACGATTGAGCCGGTCAGTGGGGAAGATGCGACGCACCTGATTGTTGACGAGCACCGTCGCGAGCAGGCCGAGCGCGAAGATCGCGAGATAGGTGATGGAGAGCGGGCCGAAGATCTGATCGCGCGTCGGCACATTGGTCAGATAGTCCCACGATAACGGATTTTGCACGCCGAATACTCCCCTCGAACGCCCAATTATACAGATTTTCTGAGTTCGCTGTTCGATGGCCACCCAGTTCCGCCACGGGTGGCAGTATAGCAGCGTGGTATGACAGGCGGCAAACACTCAATTGATGGTGACAGGCTTCCAGCCTGCGTTTGAAACTGGCTGGAAGCCTGTCACGCTATTCTCAGCCTACACCGCGAATTGCTTCGTCAAAGCGTCGTTGCGCCGAGGAGGACACCGGTGAGGTAGGCGGCGGTGAGGACGCCGCGATACTCCTGATCGTGCGTCGGGTCGAGTTCGGCGATGTCCGCTGAGATAACGGGCAGGCGCGCGTCAAGCAGGTGGCGGAGCGCCGCCGCGCACGCCGAGACCGTCACGCCGCCCGGTACCGGCGTATTGACGGCGGTCATCGCCAGCGGATCGAGCACATCGAGGTCGAAACTGATATGCACCGCGTCCACACCGGACGCCACCATCGCCTCCACCGTCTCCCGGACGACGGTCGCCATCCCCCGCGCGTCCACATCCTCGACGGGATGGACGCGCACGCCGCTCGCCCGCAGGTATGACCGCTCGCCCGGATCAAGCAGGCGGATACCGATCAGGGTCACATCCTCCTCACGAATCCATGGCGGCGGGCCGGTAATATGAAAGGCGGGATGCCGCTCCCGACCGAGGGCGATGCCAAGCGGCATCCCGTGGATATGCCCGCTCGGTGTCGTCTCAGCGTTGTTCACGTCCGCATGCGAATCGAGCCAGATAACGCCGAGCCGCGCGTCGGGGCCGAGCGCCGCCCGCGCGCCGGGGATCGAGCCGATACTGATCGCGTGGTCGCCGCCGATAACGAGCGCGAGCGCGCCTGCCTGTATCGTCTCCGTCACGGTCGTCGCCAGGGTGCGGCAGAAACTGGAGACCGCTGCGAGGTGCTTGAAGTGCGCGTCGCCACCCGCCGCCGGTGTCTCCTCCGGCCCATCGAGGCGGATCGAGGGGCGCAGACGCGGCCCGATGCCATCCGGCCCCCACCCCGCGAGATGGGTACGCAGGGCACGGTCGAGCGTCGCCGGGCCATTTGCTACCCCCGGCGCTTCCGACCCCAACCAGAGCGGCGCCAGCACCGGCACGACCGGCCCTCCCCGTAACCGATTCCGCTTTCCCGCCGTCTCAACGCTCACACGCACTACCTTGCGAAAGGACAGAGACGATCAACCACAGAGCACACAGAGGACACAGAGAGCACAGAGGAAAAACATCTTGAAGAGACGTACGCGAACTCCGATATTCCCCTTCCACTTTGTGTCCTCTGTGTCCTCTGTGTGCTCTGTGGTTAAATTCCCGGTTTACATCACGTTTGGGGCCTGGATGCCGAGGAGGGCGAGGCCGTTGGCGAGGGTTTGGCGGGTAGCGTTCACGAGAGCAAGGCGGGCCGTGCGGGTCTCCGGTTCCGACTGCATGACCGGACACGCGCTGTAGAAGTCCGAGAAGCGTTTGGCGAGATCGTAGACATAATTTGAGATGATGAGCGGTTTATCGGTCTCCGCCGCACGGCGCACTTCCGATGGGAAGGTGC
>JALYUS010000733.1 GCA_030853625.1 Chloroflexota bacterium | reverse complement strand
TGGAGTGAACCCCTTGTACCAGACCAGTGGGCAAGTCAACCTTTCCCCGTCAATGCCCATGCCGCTTCGAATTCGATCGGCGGCAGATAGCCCAAACTCGAATGCAACCGCTTCGTATTGTAGACCGCTTCGATGAACGCTTCCACGTTCGTCTGCGCCTCTTCGAATGTTCGATACTCCTTCAGATCGACCTCCTCGCGCTTCAGGGTCTTGAAGAAACTCTCCGCTTTGGCATTCTCGTACGGATTCCCGCGTGCCGACATACTGATCCGCGCGCCGACCGCTTCGAGTTGTTGCACGTACGTCCCGCTCGCATACTGCACGCCGCGATCCGAATGATGGATCAATCCCGGTGCCGGTTGTCGCCGCGTCACTGCCATTCCCAGCGCGGCCACCGTCAGATCGGTGTCGATCCAGCGCGAGAGCGCCCAGCCGACACAGCGGCGCGAATAGGCATCGAGGATCGCCGCAAGATAGATGAAGGCTGTCGGCAAGCGAATGTATGTGATGTCTGCGACCCATGCCTGATCGGGGGCGTCGAAGATCGTTCCTTTCACGAGATTTGGATACGTTCGCCAATCATGACCGGAATCGGTCGTCGGCACGAAGCGCTGTTTCAGGTGACAGAGCAAGGATTCTTCCCGCATCACCCGTAAGACCCGCTTGTGGTTGACCAGCCATCCTTCGCGGATGAGCGCTTTCGTCACGCGCCGATAGCCATAGCCGGGGAAGTCGAGGACGATCTGCTCGATCGCGTCGCGTAAACGCACCGCTTCCCCGTCTTCGTCGTCGCTCCCGGCAACCGGACGCGCGTAATACCAGGCACGATTCACGTCCAGCAGCGCGCATAACTGCCGCACGGAGAGCGAAGGGGCGGCGGCAATCACTTCGATAATCACGGTGTGACGCTCCCCGACGTGGTTCGTGCCAAGGCTTTTTTTAGCACTTGGTTCTCCAGCGCGAGTTGCCCGCAGAAGCGCTCCAACTCGGCGACCTTCTGCGCCAATGCTTCCGGCTCACCCTGTTGATGCGGCCCGAAGGCCGCTTCGCCGCGCTCGCGATATTCCTTGCGCCAGCGCAGGAGCAGGCTTTCCGCGAGACCGTGTTCCCGACACACTTGGGCCGGCCGCTTCTCGCCGCTGGCGATCTGCCGACAGACACTCAACTTGAGGTCGCGACTATGGCTCCGTCCTGGCATTCATATACCCCTCTCCGTGCGGTCAGTTTACCGCCATCCGGGAGAAGTTGACTTAACCAGTGGTCTGGTCGGAGGGGTGCAGTCCAGCCTCTGACAGATCACGGCGTTATAGGAACGTCTCGGTATTGCGATGAGTCACCCCTTCCCTCGGAGGGAAGGGACCGGGGGTTAGGTTTCCCCGGCGATGGTATGGTGCATGCATTGCCACCGGGCCAGTGCGGGTGGAAAATAGCGGCGGCCCACCTGATACCGACAAGGAGATCGTCACTGTGAACGCCACCGCACTCGCTGTACCATCCACCATGACATGGCCGCCCGGTCCATCGTCACGCGCCTTTCTTCGCTCTGCTCTGCGGCCGGGCGCAAACCCGATTGCGCGGTTCACCGCGCTTCAGGCGCGCTACGGCAATGCCTTCGCTTTCCATGTGCGCGGCCGCCATTTCACGATGTTTATCGGGCCGGACGCGAATCAATATCTGCTCGCAACCAATGCCACCGCCTTTGCGCAGGGCGCGTCCGTGCGGCTTGGGCCGGTACTCGGCAAGGGGCTGCTAACGAGCGACGGGTCGTACCACGACACGCAGCGCCGCCGCGTGCAGCCCGCTTTCCACCGGGGGCGGATCGAGGGGTATCAGGCGACGATGGCGGCGGAGACGGCGCGGGTGCTCGAGACATGGCGCGCGGGCCAGACATTGGACTTCTCGGCAGCGATGCACGACCTGACGTTGACGATTGTCGGGCGCACGCTCTTCGATGTTGATCTCGCGCACCAATCCGGAGACATCGGGCGGAGCGTCAATGCAATGATCGGTTTCCTCCGCTTTCGACCGGTCGCGCTGTTCAACCGGCAGATTGACCTGCCGGGGTTCCCGTACCATCGCTTCCTGCAAAGCAAAGCGAAGATGGACGCGATGATCTACGGATTGATCGCCGAACGCCGCGCGCGGGGTACGGATAGCGGCGACATCCTTTCAATGCTGCTCGCCGCGCGCGACGATGATGGCACGG
>JALYUS010000710.1 GCA_030853625.1 Chloroflexota bacterium | reverse complement strand
GTCCTGCATCGCCTTGATGCGGCCATAGATCGTGCCGATCACGACGCTGTCACGCAGGTTGAGCGTGCCGTTCTGGATCAGCACCGTCGCCGTGACGCCGCGCGACGGATCGCGGTTCGTCTCGATGATCACACCGGTCGCGGGGGCGTTCGGATTCGCCTTCAATTCGGCGATGTCGGCGACGAGGAGGATCGTCTCCAGGAGGTCGTCAATACCAAGTTTTTCCTTCGCGGAGACCTCAACCGTCGGCGTGTCGCCTCCGTAATCCTCCGGGATCACGTCCGCCTCGCTCAGTTGCACCTTGACGCGGTCCACGTTCGCGCCGACCGTGTCAATCTTGTTGATCGCGACGATGATCGGCACATTCGCCGCTTTCGCGTGGGCAATCGCTTCGAGCGTCTGCGGCTTCACGCCGTCATCCGCCGCAACGACGAGCACGGCAATATCGGTCGCGCGCGCGCCCCTGGCCCGCATAGCGGTGAATGCCTCATGGCCGGGGGTATCGAGGAAGGAAATCTTTCGCCCCTGCACCTCGACCTGATAGGCGCCGATCCGCTGCGTGATGCCGCCCGCCTCGCCTTCCGCAACTTTGGTCTCGCGGATCGCATCCAGCAATTTCGTCTTGCCGTGGTCCACATGCCCCATGATCGTGACGATTGGCGGGCGCGTGTCCGTCCCGCCGGTGGCACGGCTGTCAACGGCGGCGGTGATGCCATCGGCATCCGTCGCCTGCTCGGCGGGCGCCACCTCGATCTCCAGCGCGGCGCCGACTTTCTCGGCGGTCGCGTAGTCAATCTGCTGGTTGATATTGGCGAAGACGCCGACGCCGATCAACGCCTTGATCACTTCCGTCGGTGAAAGCATCAGCCGCTCGGAGAGATCGCCGACGCTGATCACGGCGGGCAGCACGACGGGTTCTTCGGGGCGCACCGGCCCACGCCGCACTTGCGCCATCCGCTCGCCACTCGCGCCACCCGTACTTGGGCCACGATTACCGGGCCGCCCACCGCCGGGGCGTCCGCCGCCGGGGCGTGGGCCACCCCCCGTCCGGGCCGGCCCTGGTCGAAATCCACCACGCGGAGGTTTTCCTGGCATAACAGTGCTCCTTCTCCCCACACCCTCGTGGAGACTATTGAGTGCGAAGTACTGAGGACGGAGTACTGAGTGCGGGAATGATCCCCTCAGTACTTAGTCCTCAGTCCTCGTTACTCTGTACTTGTTTCCGCCGGAAGGGTTTCGGCGTACGCCTGAAGCGTCGCCGTGTCTTCCGGGTTGATCTCTACTTTCAGCGCGCGACCAAGGATATTACCCGCGAGGGCACGCTTCCAGATCGCGCGGTCGGCGGTGAGGTATGCTCCCCGGCCGTTTTTCTTGCCGGTCGCATCTACCTCTACCCGTCCTTCGGGTGTGCGGACGATACGGATCAGTCCGCGCTTGTCGCCCGTCTGGCGCGTGACGATACAGGTCCGTTGCGGGATATGGCGGGGTTTCAGCCCCTTACGCTTTTTACGCGGTTGGGGATTGCCCCCACCCCTGACCCCTCCCCCGCGATGCGGGAGAGAGGGAGTCTGGGTAGTAGTGATCTCACCAGTCGAGTTCCCCTCTCCCGCGCTGGCGGGAGAGGGGTCAGGGGTGGGGGTTGCATTGATCGTCGCCTCAGCGGTCATAGGGTTCTCCTTCCGCTCAGGCGTTACCCATGATGGACCGCGTAGGTGGCGATCTGGTTCTCCGCTTCGTCCGTGACAATGACCTGATCGCCCTCCTGACGGGCGACCACCCGACCACCGATGTGGTTCGCGGAGAGTGGGCCGTAGAATTCGCCATTGAAGGTAAAGGTGCCGTCACCACGCACGATGCGCGATTGCCCGGTCGTCGTGCCGGTCGGTGCGGCAATCGCCCCGGTCATTGCCGGTGCAGGGGCAACATCATCGATCAGCGAGAGCGGTGTACTGTCCATCGAGAAGGCGGCGACGAGCGTGCGCTCGTAGAAGATGTCCAAACGATCCGGCATCTGCTCGACATCCACGCTGCGGCCGATCAACTCCTCCGGCAGCGGACCGAAGGTGCGGTCGTCCATCATAATCGTGCCATCAGCCAGCACCATCGTCGGGCGACGACCGAGCGAGATGAAGGCATCGGGGCGTTCGGCGAGTGCGGCAGCGCGGGCCTTGTCAATGAGGTCGTCGCCCTGCGCCTTGAGCGCCTCGGTATCCTTGACATCAATCTTCCAGTGCGTCAGTTTGTAGGCGAGGCGAGCATTCTGCCCTTCCTTGCCAATGGCGAGGCTCATCTGATCGGTCGGGACGATCACGCGGGCGATTTTGTCCGCCTCATCGAGGTTAACCGTGAGCACCTTCGCGGGCGAGAGCGCTTTCGTGATAAAGGTCGCGGTATCGCTGCTCCACTCGACAACGTCAATTTTCTCGCCGTAGAGTTCGGTGACGATGTTCTGGATACGCACGCCGCGCACGCCGACGCACGAGCCGACCGGGTCCACGTTATCCTGCGTCGCGATCACGGCGACTTTCGTCCGCAGCCCCGCCTCGCGCGCGATCGCTTTGATTTCGACCGCGCCCGAGTAGATTTCCGGCACTTCGATCTCGAACAGCCGCTTGACGACATCCGGGTGCGCGCGGGAAACGATCAGTTGCGGCCCTTTGTCCGTCGAAGAATTCACTTCGAGCAGCAACACTTTCAGGCGTTGGGCATTGCGGTATCGCTCGGCGGGCACCTGCTCGCGCACGGGCATCACCGCCTCGGCCTTGCCGAGGTCCACAATCACGGCTTTATTGTCCGCACGCTGGACGACGCCGTTGATCAGTTCGCCGACGCGGTCGCGGTATTCGCTGTAGACGCGCTCGCGCTCGGACTCGCGAATCTTCTGCATGACGACTTGCTTCGCCGTTTGCGCCGCGATCCGCCCGAAATCCTTCGGGGTATCGTCCAGGGCGACCACACGCCCAATCGCGCCATTCTCCGGGTCAATGCGGCGCGCCTCGCTGACGCCCATCTGACGCTGCGGGTCCTCGACATCACTGTCCGCGACGACGTCTTTATCCACGACAATCGTGATTGCGCCCGTGTCCGGGTGCAGTTCGACGCGGACATTGTCGTCTTCCTCAAGGCTGCGCGCCTTCTTGTAGACAGTCTTCAAGGCATGCTCGACCGCATTGATGACGACATCACGCGGCATATTCCGCTCGGCGGCTAACTCCGCGATTGCGGTATAGAGATCACTTTTCATCGCCGATCATTCCTTCCTGCCGGACGGCGTTGTTGTCGTGCCGTCCGCTGCGTATTCCCTTGCCCACGCGGGAGTGCGCGCGGGTGGTTCCCTGCGCGTACGCATGAAAAACGTGGGTCAAAGAACCCACGTTGCCGTCCGCGCACGAGTTCAACCGAAGTATACCGCGCGTTTTCAGTCCCTGCAAGGGCAGCCAACGGCCGCAGCGCCGTTGACGCCCTCGCCCGGATGCGGGACGATACAAAATGGTTCCCACTCAGAACCGCATCGTTTACGCGAAGGGAGATCAGGATGGCGACGACCGCAACGAAAACGTATCAACTCTACCTGAATGGTCAGTGGCAAGATGCCGCTGGGGGTAAAACGTTCCCCGTTCACAACCCCGCAACGGGCGAACTGCTCGCCGAGGTCGCGGATGGCGGTGTGGCGGAGACGGAAGCGGCGATTAAGGCCGCTGTTGCCGCCTTCCCGGCATGGTCGAAGCGCCCGGCGGACGAGCGCGCCGAACTCCTCCATAAGACGTTCGACATCCTCAAGAGCCGGATCGAGGAGCATGCCCGCATCCTCACTGAGGAGAACGGCAAGCCGATCGCCGAATCGCGCGGCGAGGCGACGATCAGCGCGGGCTTCGTGCGCTGGAACGCCGAGGAAGCGCGCCGCACCTACGGCGAGGTCGTCCCCAGTCCGACCGCAGGCAAGCGCGTCCTCACCTTCCGGCAACCGGTCGGCGTCGTCGCGGCGATCACGCCGTGGAACTTCCCGCACTCGATGATTACACGGAAGATCGCCCCTGCCCTCGCAGCCGGGTGTACGGTCATCCTCCGGCCATCGTCCGCGACCCCGCTCGTCGCGCTGGAGATCATTCGGGCCTTCGATGACGCGGGCTTCCCGCCGGGCGTCGTCAATATCATCACGAGCAAGTCCGCCGCCGCAGTAGCGAAGGTGTTGGCGGAGAGCCACGACATCCGCAAGATTACCTTCACGGGCAGCACCGAGGTCGGCAAGGAACTGATGGCGATGGCGGCGGGCACGGTCAAGAAGGTCTCGCTCGAACTCGGCGGCCACGCGCCGATGCTGATCTTCGACGACGCGGATGTCGAGCAGGCCGCGCAGGGCGCGATTACCTCCCGCTTCCGCAATGCGGGGCAGACTTGCATCTGCACGAACCGCCTCTATGTCCAGCGTTCGATTGTGGAAGCATTCTCGCAGCGCGTCGCGGAACTGGCGAAGGGACTGAAGGTCGGCAATGGCCTCGATGCCGACACGAAAGTCGGCCCGATGATTGACGAGCGCGGCTTCCAGAAGGTCGAGGATCAAGTCAAGGACGCGGTGAAGGGCGGCGCGACGGTGCTCGCCGGTGGCAAGCCCGCCGACACCAACGGCCACCTGAAAGGGTTCTTCTACGAGCCGACGATCCTCACGAATGTCGCGCCGGACGCGAAGATTCTCCATGACGAGACCTTCGGCCCCGCGCTGCCGATCGTGCCGTTCGACACCGAGGAAGAGGCGATCCGCCTCGCGAACGACACACCATTCGGCCTCGCCGCCTACTTCTTCACACGCGACATTGGCCGTGCCTTCCGCGTCGCGGAGGGGCTGGAGTATGGTATCGTCGGCTGCAACGATCCGCTGCCCACCGCGCCGCAGATCCCCTTCGGTGGCTACAAGGAGAGCGGTCTCGGCCGCGAGAACGGCAGCATGGGCATCGCAGAGTTCATGGAAGTCAAGGCAGTGACGATCGGACTATAGAGGGAGAGGATGTGTAGGAGATACCGTGGCATTCCTGCACCATCCCGTGAGGAGTTCCTACGAAAGAGGAACTCCTACAGATAATACGATTGATGGGTGGCGAGGAGGACGAAGATGGGGAGCGCAAGCGCGTGGAGCCGGGTCGAGGAAGTCGTCGCGGAGGTGAGCCAGACCGGGACGGTTGGTGTCTCAATCATCGGGCCGGACGGCGCGACGTGGCAGCGGTTCGGGGATCGCAAATTCCCTCCGGCGAGCACGTTGAAGATTCCGGTGATGGTGGAAATCTACCGCAAGGTTGACGCGGGCGCGTTCTCCCTCGACGATTCGTGGACGCTCACGGACGATGATCGCGTGATAGGGAGCGGCGTCCTCAATCACATGCGCTCCGGTGCGACGATCACCTACGAAGACCTCATCTACTTGATGATCTCGATTAGCGACAATCTCGCCACCGATGTGCTCATCAACACGGCGGGGGTAGAGGCAGTCAACCGCACGATGGCCGATCTCGGCATGAAGAACTCGCGACTCGGCGGCACGATTCGCATGCTCTTCGACGGGACGGCCGCGCCGAGCGCCGCGACGCCGAATGATTACGCGGGCGCCATCGCGGCGATCCTCGATGGGCGCGCGGCTTCCGCCGCCTCGTGCGAGGCGATGACGAAGATGCTTGAAAAGCAGCAGAATCATCGCCGGATCGCGCGCTATTTGCCGCCGGCGATGCCGCTCACCAGCGAGATCCGCTTCGGTAGCAAGACGGGAACAACGCGCGGTGTCTGCAATGAGGCCGGCTTCATCATGGGGCCAAATGGGCGGCTCATTATCGCCGTCTACACCGAGAACTATCCGGACACACACACCGGGGAGCAGGTGATCGGTGAGATCGCCCGCGCCGCGCTGGCCGATACCGGTGTCGCAGCCCCGATGTACACGAGTTAGCGCCGTTCGGAGTCTGGCGTTTGGCATTATACAGTCAGCGTTTGTGGGGTGTCGTTCAAGGGTTCATCTGAGGGGAAGGAAACCAGATGCAGACAGATTCATTGACGGCAGCGATGCGAGCGCGTGTCACGCGGCGCGCCTTTCTGGGCGGTGCGGCAGGCGCGGCGTCGGCGGCGATCCTCGCGGCATGTGGCGGCAACCCGGATGTGAATACACCGACGGCGGCGCCCGTCGCGGCGACGGCCGGGGCGGGTTCGACCGGGGCGAGCACAGCGGGTG
>JALYUS010000700.1 GCA_030853625.1 Chloroflexota bacterium | reverse complement strand
CATTGTTGGTCACGATTATCGAGACGCTCTGATCCGCCGGGTTGATCCAGACCGCCGGGGCGGTGAGCACTTGGCCGCCCTGCGGCACGTCCACGAGTGGGCCGATCTCACCGCCCGTGTGGCCGGGGCCGCCCTGCCCGCTGAGGTCGTCGAGGTTGAGCAGGCGCAACTTGGCGTCCTTGCCGCCCTGCACGGCGAGATGCGCGATGGCGCTGTTCGGGAGCGATGGGAGGATCACAGGCGCGGTGCTGCCGAGGTCCGTGTCTCGGCTCGTCAGCGCCGCGAAGTTAGGCGGCGTGTAGGCGTCGAGCGGCCCGCCATTGGCGCCGGTGCCGTCCGGGTTGAGCGCGATGACCGACTCGCCCCAGTTGTGCGCGCCGTCATACTGGCCGTTGCCCGTTGCCGTGTAGATTCTGTCCGTGTCGGGGTCATAGACGATGCCCTGCCGAACCCAGATCGCCGTCTGCACCGCGTCGCAGTCCGGCCCCTGCCCGCTGGCGAAAAAATGGACATCCGCCTGATCGCTACAGGCGGCGTTGAAGACGTGCTGCGAGCCGTCGGCGAGGTTGATCGTCGTCAGATGCCCCTGATAGTCGCCGCGATCACCGGGATAGCCCGCATGCGCGACGTAGAGGTAACTCGTGCCATTCTGGGCGGTGGCGATGGCGAGCGAAGAGGAGCCTTTCTCATTTTCTCCCTTGCGCGTGGTCAGTTCGGGCCAGCCGCCGTCCGTGCTCTCGGTCCCGTCGCCCACCGCGTATTTGTGGACGTAGCCGTCCAGTCCGTAGCCATAGACGTACTGCCTGTTCGGATCAATGGCGGGCGAGGAGGTTGTGTAGCAGGCGGTCTCGCCGGCATTGATGCGGCAATCGCCGGGGCCATACGCATGCTGCCAGACCTGTGTCCCGTCGTGCGCATCAAGTGCGACGATCTGCCCGGCGCGAGTCGTGACGAAGAGGAGGTCTTTCGTCCCCGCCGGAGTCGCCACCCCGCCGAGCATGACCGGCACACCGTCCGCGATGGCGGGGAGCGTCACCTGGAAAAGGCGATGCAAGCCGCCGACGTTCGCGGGCGTCAATGTCGTCTCCTGGTCATTGTCACCAACATACCGGGAAACGCCGCTGAAGGTCGGCCAATCATACGCCGCGACGCCGAGCGGCATGAGCATGAGGAGCGCGAGTGCGAGGATGCTGCTGAGGGGACAGGCGCGTGGTGGCGCGCGATGCATGATTGCCTCCATTGGGGAATAATTAGGTCGTGATGCCGTGCCGCAGTCACACGCTATCTATTGCACGATCCGTGCGAAGGGGCAAGGCGGAGATGACCGACGACCGACAGCCAGACATATCTCAGTCTTTCCGGCGGCGGCCTTTGGCCTGCCACAGCAAGGAGCGGCAGATTAAAGGCCGCCGCCACTCCTGCCTTTTGGGCGCGACGCCCGCCAGCGTTCCACGCCGAGAACGAGTGCCATCAAGAGCGTTGCCCACGCCACACCGAGCAGAAAGCCGCCGAGTACATCAGTCGGGTAATGCACGCC
The DNA here is from genome assembly GCA_030853625.1 of Chloroflexota bacterium. Taxonomy (GTDB): domain Bacteria; phylum Chloroflexota; class Chloroflexia; order Thermomicrobiales; family JALYUS01; genus JALYUS01. The sequence goes on along the minus strand of JALYUS010000700.1, from coordinate 881 downwards.
GAGGACGATCCGGCTCGCGCCGACGCAGGCCACATAGATGACGAGGGCGAGCGTCCACGCGATCTTCATGGCGCGGTGCCAGGGCAACCGCCAGAGGATGAACCCTAACGCCAGGGCGAGTGTCGTCGCGTTCAGTGTGTGGCCGCTAGGAAAACTGTAGCCGGTGGCGGACGTGCGGAAAAACGCGGTCGGGCGCGCTCGGCTGACGAGGTGTTTCGTCAGTGGCGAGAGGAGCACCGCGCCAATCACCGCCACGATCAGCAGCACGATATCGAACCAGCGCCGCTCCCGCGCGAGGGAAGCGCCGACAACCGCCGTGATGACGGCGACGAGGGGTGCCGTGCCGAACAGAGAGGCCGTCTCCGACAGGACAAGCGGCCACGGCCGCGTCATCTCGGTAATGCGGCGGAGTAGATGTTGATCGGTACTCGTCATTGCCGGTTCGCGCACTTCCGTCCCGAGGTACGTAAATCCGATCACGAAACAGAGGCTGACCGCAAGCAACAGCAGAAGCGCGCGTGCGACGCCTGGGTCAGTCGCCCGATGGTGGATCGGTAGTGGTTGATCGGACATTGCGGCGATTTCCTCCGCTACCGACAATTACGAATACGAATGCGCGGTCGGTTCGTCTCGCACGTCGGGCAGGGTAAAGAAGAACGTGCTCCCCACACCGGGCGCTGATTCGACGCCGATCCGCCCGCCATGTGCCTCGATCAGCGCCTTGCTAATGTACAAGCCGAGACCCAGTCCCTTTTTATCCGCCGCGATGCCGCCTTCGGCCCGGTAGAAACGCTCGAACAATCGCTCGCGCGCTTCGGGCGGCACACCGATGCCGCGGTCGTGGATCGAGACAGATGCCTCCCCGCCACGATCCTCGATAC
>JALYUS010000693.1 GCA_030853625.1 Chloroflexota bacterium | reverse complement strand
TCGGATACGGGTTATCCACCGTCACGCCGCCGACGGTGTCCACGATCTTCGTAAAACCGTCGAAGTTGGCGCGCACGTAGTAATCAATCCGAATCTGGAAGTTCTGCTCGATCGTGTCCCAGACGTATGCCACACCACCGACGCCCTTGTACTTGAGCGCGTCGCCATTCGCGAAGACATCGGCCATCTTGGCAAGTCCGCGCCCGCCGGGCTGCGTCACCCGCAGATCGCGCGGGATCGAGAGCAGGTTGACGTGCGGGACGGACGGATCAATGTACGCGAGGATGATCGTATCGGAGCGGGAGGAATCGTCCGGGCCATTGCGCTGATCCTCGACGCCGAGCAGCATCACCGTGAAGGGGTCCTTGCGATTGAATTGGGGCGGCAGCGGTGTCGGGGCGGCTGGTGGCAACGTGGGCAACGGAGCGACGATACCCCGCGTGTCCGGTGTGTTCGTTGGGCGAAAGTCGGGGGTGCTGGTCTCCGCGCTGTGGACGATCGTGGCAACGGAAGGGACTGAGATGTCCCCGACAGCGCGCTGGGTGTGGACGACGATGGTGAGGGCATACGCGCCGACGACGGTGAGGAGAAGAACCGGCAGGGCGGCGGCGAGCACGACCCAGGCGGGAACCCGTCGCTTGCCTGCTGGCGGCGGCGGGAGCGGGCGATTCGTCCCAGCGCTCCGCCGACGGGCGGCGATCCGCGCGTGATGCACTCCACGCCGCGTGCGCGGCCGGGGGGAATCACTCACACTATCGCTCCTTCTCCGCTAACTCAGCGACCACGAAAGGCCGGAGCGGGCATCAATGCCTTTTTCGTCGGTCAGTTTCTCCGGCTTGCTGAAGTTCGGGGCAGTGAGCGGCGTGCCGGGCGCGGGCGGACTGACGTCCATCACGTAGATGTTGAACTGCGCGCCCTCGAAGGCGGCAAGAAAGGCGAGTTTCTTGCCATCCGGCGACCAGACCGGAGAGCGCGCCGCACCCGTATTGGTGATCTGCGTCTGATTCTTGCCATCCCGCGTCATGATGAAAAGATCGTTGACGCGATAGTCGGGACGCCCCGCGAAGGCGATGGCCTGGCCATCCGGCGAGAAGACCGGGTCGTATGCCCCCCACTTGAACGTGGGCGCATCGGTCAGTTGCGCGTACTTCTTCGTGCCGAAGTCGAGCAGGTAGATCTGCGTCTGCTTATTCGTGGCGTCATCCGGCTGCGCCCAGAGACCGACGAACGCCATCGCCTTGCCGTCCGGCGCGGTGTCGGTGTTGTCAATATGGAAGTTGATCCCGGCGTTCGCCGGGCTGAAGCCAGCCGTCGCGGTGATGACGTGCAGATTGGTGGGCGAGGGCGGCTGATCGGGAGTCTCGAAGGTCCATGGGCGCATGGCACTGTAACCCTTATCACTGGCGAAGGTGATGAAGTTGCCGCCCTGTGACCACGACAGCCCCGCGACAATGGAACTGTCCGTGACGTACCTTCCTTCCGCGTCCACATTATTCTTGTGCGCGATTTTGCTCTGGAAATCCGTGATCCGGCGCGGGTTCGAGGTATCCGCGTTCATGATCCAGAGGTCGGAAAAGATGCCTTGATCCCCGGCACGGGCGAAGGCGATCTGCTTGCCGTCCGGCGACCAGCAGGGATACTCCAGCGCGTCGTCACCCTCCGCTTTGGAGAGGACTTTCCGCACTTTGGCGTTGTCGAGGGAGTAGATACCGTCGTCCTTGCCACCGTTATCGGCCATCCGCACCTTGGCGAAAAGAATGTGACCATCGGCCTTCGAGGCGGCGGTGTTCGGCTGTGGAACGATCGCCGGCGCCTGCGGCCGGGGCGCGCCACAGGCCGCAAGCGCAGCCGACGCCACCGCTGCCGCTGAAATCTTCAATGCCTGCCGTCGTGAAACCACCGGAATCCTACCCCCTGCCCCCTCCCTAAAAGGAGGGGAACCCCGATTCAGGCATCGTGCCGTTCGTCCAACACCGAGACCTTCCGATGAGTCACCCCTTCCTTTTAGGGAAGGGGCAGGGGGTTAGGTTCCCCCTTGATAGCCGCGTTCCCGGAGTGCGGCGCGGGCGACGGTCGCCTCATCCCACGGGAGCGCTTCGGCGCCAATAATGATCGAATTCTCGTGTCCCTTGCCAACGAGGGCAACGGTATCACCCGGCGCGGCCCAATCGAACGCCGCGCCGATGGCGGTCGTGCGGTCGGCGATGCAACGATACTGCACGCCCGCGCGCCAATCCGGCCGCTCCCCTTCCGCGCCCGCCACGATCGCCCGCAGGATCGCATCGGGGTCCTCGAAACGCGGATCCTCGTTCGTGAAGAACGCGACATCGGCGTACCGTGCGGCGATTGCCCCCTGCATCGGGCGCTTCGCCACATCGCGCTCTCCGGCGCTGCCGAAGACCACTGCGAGTCTACCCTGCGTTGTCCGGCGAAGCAAGCCGAACAGTGCCTCGCACGCTGCCGGTGTATGCGCGAAATCCACGATCACCGCGAAGGGCTGCCCCATCTCGATCCGCTCCAGATGCCCCGCGACATCGCGGAAGGCGCCTAACCCAGCGGCGATTGTCGCCGCGTCAATTCCCTGCGCATGCCCAACCGCCGCCGCCGCCAGCGCGTTGAGGACATTATATATTCCGAGGGTGTGCAGGTGGACGGCGGCGCTGCCGGTCGGTGTCTGGAGTGTGAAAACGACGTGTTCCGGCAGTTCCATCACCGTCGTCGCGGCGATCGGCGTATCGGTCTCGATGCCGTAGCGGAGTGGCGTCGCGTCGGGCGCGGCGGCGAGAAAAGCGTCCGCATGCGGATCGTGCGCGTTGACAATGGCCCAGCGCGTCTTGTCGCGCTCCGGCGCGCTGTTCAAGCGATCAAAGAGACCGCGCTTCGCTGCGAGGTAGGCGTCAAACGTCTTGTGATACTCCAGGTGCTCGTGCGAGATATTGGTGAAGACGGCGACATCCACCGGCAGCGCGTCGAGGCGGTGCATAACGAGGCCGTGCGAGGTCGCTTCCAGCACCGCATGTGTACATCCAGCCTCGACCGCCTGCCGGAGAAAGCGTTGGACATGCAGCGATTCGGGCGTCGTCTGGTGATTCGGGTTCGGCCAGCGGTCCGCGCCCAGTTTCATCTCGACCGTGCCGAGCAAGGCGCTCCGCAGCCCCGCCGCGTCGAGGACATTCGTAATCATCGTCGTCGTTGTCGTCTTGCCATTCGTGCCCGTCACGCCGATCACCGTCAGGTCATTCGCCGGGTGATCGTACCAATTCGCTGCCACGACCGCGAGCGCGGCACGCGTGTCCGGCACGACGATCAGCGCACGGATGCCTTCGGGAGCCGCGACCGGCTCTTCGACAAGCGCCGCGATCGCGCCCCGCTTCGCCGCTTCGCCGATGAAACGATGTCCGTCCGCATAGCCGCCCCGGAGTGCGACAAAGAGGCAGCCCGGTGTCACAAGGCGCGAATCGTAGATGACGGCGGCGATTTCATCCGCACCATCCCCGATCATCCGCACATTTTCCACGCCCAGGAGCAGCGCGGAGAGGCGGCGCGGCGGCATCAGCGCATCGGGTGGCCCGCTCTCGCTCATCCGAGCATCCCTCGCTGCCGGGTGATCGCCCTGAGCGCAATCCGCCCAAGCATCGGGCGACAGTGCCGCACGAAGATGCCGGGATATGACACCACATCGCCGCCAAAGCCCTGCTTGAAGCGATAGACGCCCCAGAGGCCGTCACGGACATTTTGCTGTTCACCCTGCACGCCGTCCGGCGGCGCGTCGGTCGGCGGGATGCCCCAGAGATCGTAGTGTGTGCAACCCGTATCGCGCGCCCATTGGAGGGCAGCATATTGGAGCGCGTAGGTCGGCATATGCTCGCGATGTGTGTCGCTCGACGCGCCCGCGAGGTAGATCGCCTGCGGCCCGCCACGCAACAGGATCGCCGCCGCGACGACTTCCCCGCCATATTCCGCGCAGAGGAGCGCGCCGCGATCGGGCGGCGAGAAGAAGCGCAGCAGATCGGCGTAGTAATCGAGCGTGTGGACACCGAAGGCGTCGCGCGTCGCCGTCGTTTGCAGGAGCGCCCAGAAGGCGGGCAAGTCGTCCACACTCCCCTGCCGGACGGTGACGCCCCGTTTCGCCGCCAATCGGACGTTGTAGCGCGTCTTCTGCTTCATCGCCGCGAGCAGCGCGTCGTCATCCCGGTCGCACCGCACGATGATCGTCCTGAGCGGCTGCACGGAGAGGCTGGACAGCGACAGGCTGTATTGTTGCGCGTCAAAGTCAGCAGGCAAGACCCCATCCGGTTCGATCAGCGCGAGGGCGACGCCTTTGCGTTTGCACACGATATCGAGCGCGGTAAAACAGGCGGCCACTGCATTGCTGTCGCGCCAATCCACGGCCGGGCCACGCGGCACGTAGCCAATGGTGACGCCGAATTTACGTTTCAGGAGCATCTGCACTGCGAATCCGTCACCCGCGTCGCGCGCCACCTGCCAGCCGTGCCGCTCCTTGAACGCGCCCCATGCCCATTGCTGGAGGACACTACCACAAGCTACATCTACTGATGCATCATGGTTGGCGGAGGTCGTGGTGTATCGGCCGAGAACGGTCAGCGAAGGCATCTATGCATACTCATACACCGGTGCCATCGCGGCAGGTTGCGTAGATTCTTGCAACAGCGACTCAATTCTTTCCACTGTTTCCGGTCTCAGTAATACATCACCGCATACGGTACATACATCGGCGGGGACATGATCAATCACGATAATCTCGCCGTGATAATGTACCGTATGCGTGATCAGACGCTCCTCATAGCATCCAGGGCATCCGGTAATGCTACATTCCATTTTCGCTTCGCCTCCTTCGCGTTGGCGTAATCCACTTCGGCAGTATTGGCTCATATGTAGTCACGAAGACGAGTAACGAACCCCGTGTCGTGCAGACAATAGGCAACGGTCGGCCTACGTTTGTGATACCGCTGAGTAAACAGCAGGAACCGCGCTGATGTCCAGGATAGTT
>JALYUS010000683.1 GCA_030853625.1 Chloroflexota bacterium | reverse complement strand
ATCGAGCCGTAGCCCGCTTGGGAACCCCGGGCTATGCTGCGCGCATCTCGATGAGGAAATCAATGTCGCTCTCTACGCACGCTTCACCACCGGCCACCGACCCGAATAGACGCACATTAGCCGCGCCATGTCGTTCAGCGATTGCCAGAATCGTCTCGCGTTGGTTGCGGACATCGTTGAGCGATATGATCCGCATCACTATGCTCCTCTACAGGTCAGTATGGTGTCCCTGTATGCCGTGATTCGACGGCGCCATCATAAATACGTATGCGCATCGAGGCAACTACTCCCTATCCTCGTGACGTGCCGGGTGCCTCTCAAGTGATCTCCGCGTGCGGTTGGCTGCCGCGCACAGACATGCTCACGCCCAGCCAGACGCCGGACATGATGACCATCAGGCCAAGCATGTAGGGCATCAGCGACCAGAGGCCGACTGCCTGCGCGAGATTGCCCGCCAGCCACGGGAAGAGCGCCGCACCCATACTACCGAGGCTGGCGAGGAAGCCCACCGCGCTCGGCACGAGACGCGCGGGCACAAGACCGGGCACGAGGGCGATGACCGTCGGATAGATCGGTCCGAGCGCGTATCCGGTCAACCAGAGGCCGAACGCCGCGACTGCGGGTAGCGGTGCGAGCCAGATTACGAGCACGCCGATTGCCGCGCCAAACAAACACGCGCGGACGAGCGATGCATCCCCGATCGCGCGCCATGCGGCGAGCCGCGCCAGCGTCAGCCGCCCGAGCGTGATGCCGAGCCAGTAGCCGCTCACCGACCAACCGGAAACGAGACTGCCGTGATGCCGTACCTCGGTCAGGAAACTGTAACTCCAACTGCCGAGGCTCACTTCCGCGCCGACATAGAAAAGCAGGAAGAGCGCCGCCAGCCAGACCAACCGGAGGCGGAGCGTATCGGTGAGTAATCCCCGTCCGGCGGTCTGCGTCGCCGGATGACGCGAACCGGCCGGGCCAGCATCGAAGAGCAGGCCGAAGCCGACAAGCAGGACGAAGCCGCACAGACTCCACAGCGTATAGACCGCATTCCACGGCGCGCTCGCCGCCAGCACACCAGACGCGATGATCGGGCCGAGGAACCCGCCAATGCCGTAGAAGGCATGCAGATTGTTGAGTAGCGTCGTGTTCTCCGGCAGGCCGGTGATGTAGGTGTTCAGCCCTGCGTCCATGATGGCGAAGCCGAATCCCAACGCGAGCATCGTCGCCAGGAGCAGCGCGAACGGCGGTCGCAGACTGATCGCGCCCGCGCCCACCGCGAACGCGGCCGCGCCGAGCATGAGAAAGCGACGCTGACCCAGGAGCGCGACCAACAGGCCGCTCCCGAATGCCGCGATGAAATAGCCGCTCGTGATGGCGAGGAAGATGAAACTGACGACGCCTTTTCCGACATTATAGTAGGTCTGCAAATGTGGGAGCAAAACGCCCGTCGCGCCATCCGTCGCGCCGATCAGCACAAACGCGGCGAACGAGACCGCGATGCGCCGCCGGACGACGGGAGGCATTGCCGCACGATGACGCATTCGCTTACAGCGATTGCGCGTTCGGTGCGGGCGCGCTTTCGTCTGCTGGATCAATTGCCATGATTGTGACGGGATGTCCCTCGAAGTGCTCCGTCGCGATCACCTGCCAGCCAAGTTTTTCGTAGAGTCCCTGCGCATCCGGTGTGTAGAGATACAACCGCGCGATACTCATTGCCGCCGCCTGCCTGACGGTGTGCCGCACGAGCGCGCTCGCCACCCCGCGCCCGCGCGCGGCGGGTGTAACGTACACGCTGGCGAGCCAGGGCGAGAGTTCGCCGTGCGTGTCCATATCGTGTGCGACGAGTGACGCCGATCCGAGCGGCGCGTCGCCATCAAGGGCGAGATAGGTGGTCGGGATGTGGTTGGATGCCGTCTGATCGCGGAGGCTCGTGATCCGTGCAGCGAGCGAGTCGGTCGGATCGAGGTGGCCCCATTCGCCCCATTGCCAGCGCGCAACGGTTCCAACGAAAGCGGGATGATCGGCAAGGTTCTCGATGCGCACCAGATTGCTCTCCTTGCCGCAGCCACACCGCCGCGCATCTCCTACCGGATTGCCATGACGTTTTCCGCGCCCCTTCACGCACGCGGCGGAGGGTACAGTATACTGGAAGGTACGGCGATACCGGCTAGCAGAGGGCGCCTGTCGGGGAATTGCCGCCAGAAAGGGAGCCAAGCCGATGGGTTCCGTCTTCCGTCCGCTCTTTATTTCCGCTTCCCGCTCATCCCGCGCGGAACACCTCGTCCGTTCTTCCCCGCTCACGCAGCCGCTCGTCTCGCGCTTCGTCGCCGGGGAAACCTTCACCGCTGCCCGCGCCACCGCCGAACGACTGGCGCGCAAGGGACTGCTCGTCACCTACGATCATCTCGGCGAGGCGGTCGCGGATGAAGCGGCCGTGCGGAGCGTTGTCGAGGAATACACAACCTATTTCGCGGTCGCGGCGCGTGGCGCACATTTCTCACTGAAACTCTCGCAACTCGGCCTGAGCGTCCGCGAATCACTCGCGGAAGCATCGCTGATCACGCTCTGCACCGAGGCGGCGCGCTACGACCATCATCTCCGTGTAGACATGGAAGAATCCGCCACGATTGACGCGACGCTCCGGCTGGTCGAGGCGGCGCGCCCGCATGGCGGCGATCCCGGCGTCGTCATCCAGGCGATGCTCCGCCGCGCGCCGGAGTTGCTGCAATGGGCGATTGACCGCGATGTCCGCGTGCGGCTGGTGAAGGGGGCATACAAGGAGCCGGAAGCGGTCGCCTACCAGGGGCGCGAGCCGATCCGCCGTGCGTATCTCGCACTGCTCGGCCCGTTGCTCGCCCGGAGCCGCGCCCCGGCCGTCGCCACGCACGATGATGTGCTGCTCGGCGGGGCGGCGCAGATCGCCGCGCAGTTCGACATGCCGTACGAAGTGCAGTTCCTCTACGGTGTGCGCGAAGACCTCGCCCAGCAGATCGCGCGGCGCGGTCTCCCCGTACGCATCTATACACCGTTCGGCGATGCCTGGTATCCCTACTTCATGCGCCGCCTCGCCGAGCGTCCGCAAAACGTCGGCTTCTTTCTCCGCCAAGTTCTGGACAGAACGAAGGACAACGGGAGAAGTGCCGAGGACTGATGACCGAGTGGGCAATCTGACCCGGATTGTTCGCGCACCTACCGGTTCCCGGTCTGCACATTCGGCGCATATAACCAGACGACGTTGCGTTCCACTGGATGGTATCTCTGTCGAATCGCGCGAATCAGTTCGGACGTCATATCCCCTGGCGGGTGCGCCGGGTCCATCGCGGCCACATCGCCGCGCAGGGCGATCAGCCGATAGCGCCCTGCCGCCACGTCATCAACGAGTGCAGAGTCATCCCAGCGCCCCATGCGGACTTCCGCCGCCAGCGTGAACGGGTCTGTAACCCGCACGGTATGCCCGGTAATGGCAAGGATGCCGAGGCCAACATTGTCGCCATAAATCGGACCGGCGGTCCGCGAGACGGCGGATGCAACCCGCTCGAATCCCTGGCGTTCCGCCACCGTAGGCAGGCGATAGTCTCGCGCGAGCCAGCCTCGTCGCCCCTCTCGCTCGCCGACGGCGACGCCCGTGAGCAGCAGGATCGCGAGCAGTCCAACGCCGACGGGAACTGCCCGACGCGCACGCATGAGGTCTCCGCGTCCGGGGCGCGCCGTGCCAGATACCTCGTCCCGCACGGCGGTCGTCAGCAGGACCGCGATACCCTGTCCGACCACCAGGGTTGCTGCCATGAGTAGTTCGATGAAATGATTGTGGTTGCCCCCGTCCGTCCCCGCAGTGAGGGTCTTCAGGGCGGCGAGGGCGAGCCAGCATGCGCCAAACGTCAGCCGCCGCTGACGCGCGCAGACGCCGATGGCGGCGAGCAGCGCGAGGGTTGGCAGCAGACCATACCGCGCGGCGAAGGGCCGTGCGAGGAACAGGTATGCGTGCCAGGTCCATGAAAACTGATAGAAATAGGTCTTCTGGATGAACCCGCCCCCCGTCAGGAGCGTCAATATGCCGAGCGAGAGGCCGACGAGCGTCACGTAGAGGCCCGCGAGGGCGACGGCCACCTTCGGGCGATATGGCAGCAACGTGAGTATGAAGGCAAGCGGCACGATGACGAAGGTTTGCTTCGTCCACCATCCGAGCGCGAAGCACGTTGCCCCGAGGGCCAATATGCCCAGAGCCTTTCCCTGCGGCCAACGTGCGGCGCGCCATCCTTCCCGCCCCGGCACATCCCACCAGCGGCGCAGGAGTGTGACACCGGCCAGATTGCAGACGGCCGCGGTCATATCCGGGCGGACCATCACGCTCCAGTGGGCGACGAGATGCCAGGTCAGGAAAAGGAGCGTGGCCCAGACGCCCACGATCCAGGCAATGTGCCCGCGCGCGGATCGGCTGATGGCCCACGCAAGCCAGGCGGCGACTGCCAGCGTCGCCAGCAATTGCACGGCCCGCCCGCCCGCAAACATCGGCCCCGCGATCTTAACCATGGCGGCGTTGATGATCGTATACAGTGGCGTGTACGGACCCGCATAGAAATGGTGAGATGGCGATGGCTGGGCAGCGTACGGATCCGTACCCTGGGCGATCAACGTCGCCTCGGTGAGAATGACGCCCTCCGCATCGTCAATCTGGAAGGGATAGCGCAGAATCGTCGCCTCATACCGCGCGATCCCGACCGCCTTGCCGATCAGCAACGCCACGACGAGCGCGAGGACGATGATGGCGAGCGCCTCCGACCAATGCGTGATGGCGACGAACCAACGCCCCGTCCGGCGCTGCGTCGGCAGAAACGGGGATAGCGCGTCCTCGTACATGCAGTCACGCTCACTCTCTGCTCGCATGCCTCGTCCCAAACCTCCGTTCTCGTCCGCGCATCTCGAATACGACGCCGCATCACCATCGCCTTCACCGAGATGATCGCAGTATCGCATTGTACAGGAGAAAATAACGTCAGGCGGCGAGACCTGTGCAGCCCTCGGCGTGATACACTCAATAATCGTACACGATGACTGGCGTCGCATCTCCCACAGGCGCATGGGTGTTGAAGCGCTCGTGCGCAGCAGAATCGGGATGGATAGATGGGCGAACGATGGAACGGCCTGTGGCGGCACGCTGATTTCCTCAAACTGTGGGCCGGGCAGTCGGTCTCGCAGTTCGGATCGCAGATCACGGTACTCGCGTTACCGCTCACCGCCGCGCTGACGTTGCACGCGAGCGCGGCAAACATGGGCTTCCTCGCGGCGGCGAGTACCGCGCCGTTCCTGCTGTTCGGGCTGTTTGCCGGCGTCTGGGTGGATCGTCTGCGCCGTCGCCCAATCCTGATGATAGCGGATATCGCGCGCTTCGTTCTGCTTCTCCTCATTCCCCTGCTGGCGCTCCTCGGTGCGCTCGCGCTCGTTGATCTCTATGTCATCGCCTTTCTTGTTGGCATTCTGACGGTCTTTTTCGAGGTGGCATACACGTCGTTCCTTCCCGCCGTTGTCGGGCGCGCGCACCTCGTGGACGGGAATAGCAAGTTGGAAACGACCCGCTCGGCGGCGCAGATCGCCGGGCCGAGTGCGGCGGGCGCGCTCGTGCAACTTGTCACGGCGCCGATCGCCATCGCCGTGGACGCGCTCTCTTTCCTCGTCTCCGTCCTCTTTCTCAGCCTGATTCGCACGCCGGAGCCGCCGCCCGCGCGATCGGCGACGCGACGGCGCATCTGGGCGGAGATCGGCGAGGGGTTACGCACGGTGATGGATGATCCGATCCTGCGCGCCACGATGGGGAGCGCGGGCACCGTCAATATCTTCGGTAGTATGCTCTTTGCCGTCTATGTGCTCTACGCGCTTCGCATCGGTATCAGCGCGGGTTTGCTCGGCCTGACCTTCGCCGTCGGCAATCTCGGCTACCTCTGCGGCGCATTCCTCACGCGGCGGATCACGCGCCGGTACGGCATCGGGCCGACGATCAGCGCGGGGCTGATCGTCATGGCGGTCTGCGGCCTGCTCATTCCACTCGCGGGTGGCACGTTAGCCGTGATCGTGCTCTGTTTGATGATCGCTCAATTCGCGCGCGGGTTCGGTGGCACGCTCTTCAACATCAACACTGTCAGCCTCCGGCAGGCGATCACGCCGGATCACCTGCTCGGGCGCGTCAACGCGACCTCTCGCTTCGTCAGCACGGGCGCGCTGACCATCGGCTCATTGGCGGGCGGGACGCTCGGCGCGGTCTTCGGGCTGCGACCGACGGTGGCGCTCGGCGCGATTGGGGGGCTTTTTGCCGTCGCCTGGGTGTTCTGCTCGCCCATCCGTACCGTGCGCGAGCAACCCGCACTGATTGCGGAACGCGTGGACGCCGCATAATCGTCGGGTAGACTTCAGCCTGTGGGAGAGATCGCGGGCTGATAAATAGAGGATCTGGGCGATTTTCCTGGTGATAGCAGGCTACCAACCTGTCACCACCAGTACCCGATTCAACAGGAGACGATGCGCCTGATGACGACACTGCCGCTCGATGATGCATTAACGCAGGAAGTCCTCGCACACCTCGGCGTCCCGCCCGCCGCGCCGACGATTGACCTGCTGGATGCACTCGTGATCGCCTACACGCGCGCTGTGCCGTGGGAGAGCGCGTCCCGCATCGCGCGCCGGGCGGATGTGACGGAGATCGCCGATTACCCGCGCTGGCCGGAGACATTCTGGCAGCAGACATTCCACCATGGCACGGGCGGGACGTGTTTCGAGAGCAACTACGCCTTCTTCAGCCTCCTGCGTGCGCTCGGCTACGACGGCTATCTGACGATCAACAACATGGGCGAGCAAATCGGCTGCCACACCGCAATTGTCATTCTTCTCGATGGTCAGCGTTGGCTGGCGGATGTCGGCATGCCGATCTACTTGCCGCTCCCGTTCGGTCCGGCATCCGCCGAACCGCGCCGCACGCCCTTCCAGACCTACACGGTCCGCCCCGATGGGCCGGGTCGCTATCAAGTCGAGCGCACCCCGCATCCGCACCCGAACTGCTTCACCCTCCTCGACCGCCCCATCCCCGATGCCGTCTACCGTGCCGCGACGACCGCCGACTACGCGCCGACCGGCTACTTCAACGACCGCGTCATTCTCACAAAGGTAATCGGAGAGGAAATCTGGCGCTTCAATGGCATCGTGCCGCCGCTGATGGAGTCGTTCGTCTACGGCGGGCGCGCCGATCAACCCCTCGCGGGCGATTACGCGGACGCGGTTGCAACGCGCTTCGGCATTGACGCGACGATTATGCGGACAGCGTTGCGCGTGACGGGAGTGGAGTAATGCAAGAGAACGTCGTGGAATACGTCGTCATCATCGAGGGAGACGACGCAACCGGATACAGCGCGTATATCCCTGATCTTCCCGGCTGCATTGCCGCAGCCGAGACACGCGAAGAGGTCGAGCAGTTAATCCGCGAAGCAATTCCCTTCCATCTGGAGGGTATGGCGGAGGCTGGCGATCCCATCCTGCCAGCCACGAGCCGCGCGATCATGGTGGACGTGCATATCCCCGTCGCCGTATAAACCTCACCCCTCCCCCTCCCCTTTGCTCAGAAGCAAAAGAGAGGGGGAGGGGTAGGGGCGCATAGCATGCGCCCGCTCAGACCTCAGACCTCAGACCTCAGCACTTCGTCATGCCCACTCTTCCAGCCAGCCGTTGATCGTCACGTCGGCGCGCTGGGTGCGGAGGCCCGTGAGGCGGCGGATATAGCCGGAAACCTGTCGCCCGTCGTCCATTGCGAGAACGATCTCGGTGTTCGGTTGGAGGAACGACTCCTTCCGCGCCACTTCCAGCGTACCCGTCCATGATGGCGGCAGGATGACGCTGTGGCCGAGCATGTTTTTACGGTTCGGCGTCATGTGCAGGGTGTAACGGACATTGGTCGCAATTTGCGTCGTCGTGCGCCGCCCGTCCCGCGCCAGCCAGACGACGCCCTGCGTCCCTTCGAGCGCTTCCGGCGGGATGAACTGGATCGGGATGCCCTCATCCATTGCGCTGCTCCTCTCAATTCCCACGGATCGTGCATACACCGTACCGCGATGGCGCGCGCGTGGCAATTAGCGATGCACCACGAAATGTGCGATAACAGCCGCATCGTCGGGTGGATTGAAGCGCGGATGCAGGAGTAGAAAGCGGGGCGAACGCTGATGGTCGTGGATCATATTCATAATGTCGCGAAGTTCGATGACGGCAAAGTGGAGGAATATCCCGCCGATCTCTACCGCTTCGACACCGTCGCCGAGGGCGTCGAGGGGTTCGCAGGCGTGACAAATGCTGCCCTCGACCGCTTCCGCGCGCAAGGCTACCTCGTCATCCGTCACGCCTTTACACCGCAGGAGACCGCCGACGCGCTGGAAGGGTTGCTCGACTTGATTGACGGCAAGGTCCCGACGTTCGACGGTATCCAGTTCGAGGCATGGGCGCGGGACCGCCTCGACACGATCCCGCGCGCGGAGAAGCAGGATTACGTCCGCAAACTGATGGCCTTCACGCCATACGAGGCGCGCCTCGATGCCATCGCCAATCACCCGGCGCTCCTGGCGATTGTCCGCAGGATCGTCAATGACGAGCCAGCGAAGTTCCAGGACATGGCGCTTCTCAAACCGCCGGGCGGCGGGCGCGAGAAGCCGTGGCATCAAGACAAGGCGTTCTTTGATATGGACATTAATAATCCCGTCGTCGGCGTCTGGATCGCGCTCGATCCCGCGACGCCGGAGAACGGTTGCATGCACGTCATCCCCGGCTCGCATACCGAAGGCCCCGTCGTCCATTTCGCCCGGCGGGACTGGCAAATCTGCGACAACGACGTGCAGACCGCGCGCGACGTGATGGCGCCGCTCGAACCGGGCGGCGTGCTGCTCTTCGATGGCCTGATCCATCACGGCACCCCGGCGAACCGCACCAATCTGCGCCGCCGCGCCATCCAATTCCATTA
>JALYUS010000635.1 GCA_030853625.1 Chloroflexota bacterium | reverse complement strand
ACAGCAGACCCCCGACGCTTTATACTCCGCCTTCGCGAGATGCGACGTGGCGCGTTCGTCTAGCGGCCTAGGACGCTACCCTCTCAAGGTAGAGATCACGGGTTCGAATCCCGTACGCGCTACCAATTTCCCCCTCAAACAATGGCTCATCGCGACCGCTGTGTCGCATCGTTATTTGCGGATTAGGCCATTTGCTATAATAAGCGCGACCTTTGTGCGGTCTTATTGCACTATCCCGTAATAAGGAGTCCCGATGGCGAGTCTTATTACACGGGCAGGCCAGTTCGTAAAACAACCGACAGGATACCGGGCATTCGTGCCCGCGTCGTTACCGCCGGAGCCTCCGATAGCCTTCGACACTTCGTTAATAGCGCTCCTTTCAGCCGCCGATCAAGCCGTCGGTCGCCTCGATGGTGTCTCGAAGACCCTGCTGAACCCCGAACTCTTCGTCGCGATGTACGTCCGGCGAGAAGCCGTTCTCAGTTCGCAAATCGAGGGGACGCAGAGTTCGCTTGATGATGTCCTCACCTACGAATTGGACCCAGGAGTGCGCAATCTTCCCGATGATGTCGAGGAAGTTGTCAACTACGTTCGAGCAATGAACTACGGACTCAATCGCCTCACGACCTTCCCCCTTTCTCTGCGACTGATCCGCGAGATTCATTCCGAACTTCTCACGGGTGTCCGAGGTGCGGATAAATCTCCCGGCGAATTCCGCACGTCGCAGAACTGGATCGGTGGAGCAAACGCTTCACTTGTCCAGGCAAGCTTCGTTCCTCCGCCACCACACGAGATGCGTGCGGCTCTCGACAACTTTGAATCGTTTCTGCACGACGACAGGCTCCCCGCTCTGATTCAGTGTGGGCTGGCTCATGCACAATTTGAGACAATCCATCCCTTTCTCGATGGGAATGGGCGCGTTGGACGCCTGCTTATTACTTTCCTTCTCTGTCATCGAGCAGTTCTCCACCGACCACTTCTCTACATCAGTTACTATCTGAAGCGAAATCGTGCGGAGTACTATGATCGTCTTACCGCTATCCGCGAGCAAGGAAATTGGGAGGGATGGTTACAGTTCTTTCTTCGCGGCATCGCTGATACGGCAGCCGAAGCGACGGATACCGCAGGCCGAATCATTGATCTGCGGGAGGGGCATCGCCTCCTGATTCAGGAGAACGAGTTGGGTGCGAAGGCTCTCCGGTTACTCGATTTCCTGTTTCAGCGGCCTATCATCAATGTCAATGCGGTGAAAGATCGCCTGGAGGTTTCCTTCTCAACCGCAAATAAGATTGTGGAGCAACTCGAATCACTGGGCATTATTAAAGAGCTCACCGGTGGTCAACGACATCGCACCTTCCGGTATACTCCGTATCTGGATCTCTTTACGGATTCTCAGCCGTCCGAAGATCAGGATGGTCCCGTACAAATGACAGAAAATATCGGATCGCTTACCGAATCCGGTGGTTGATTGAGGCGGTCACACACGATCATCGCCGCAGCCAGCGTGGTAGTAGCGAACTCGACATGACCCCCTATGCTACTCGCTGCTTCCTGGCACGCTGCCCCAGACGAAGCCGAGTACGATAATTGCCACGAGTACGACGAACAGGAGCGTCGCCGGGCTGATGCCGAAGACGAGGAGCGTGCCGACGATCACGGCAAACAGGGGGATCGTCACCAGTTCGCGCCGCAGGAACCAGGAGAGGTTCGGATGTGGCTGCGGCTCGTGGTCAGTGGCGGAGTCGGTTGGGCGTCGTGGTAGCACGTGAGAGATTCCCTCTTTCCCGGCCAGGCGTCAATGGAAAGCAAATCGCAAGAGACGCGCCATCCGCGCGTTATCGTCCCAGACGACAATCAACAATCGAGCAGTCTCGCTCCTCTGAAATGATACGATGAATCGCGCGTCGCGACGATGGGGTAGGAACGCACAAAGAGAGGAATATGATGAACGAACATGAAGCGAATCTGACCGTCTATGGCGCGCCGTGGTGCCCCGATTGCCGCCGCGCCAAGCAGTTTCTCGGTGAGCACCGCGTCGCGTACCAGTGGGTGGATGTGGATAGCAATCCGGAGGGCGTGCGCCGGATCGAGGAACTGAACGGCGGCAAGCACAGCATTCCCGTTCTCCTCTTCGCCGATCAGAGTATTCTCGTCGAGCCGACAAACGCCGAACTGGCCGCGAAACTCGGCCTGCAAACGCGGGCGATGCAGCAATTCTACGATCTCATCGTCGTCGGTGGTGGCCCGGCGGGGATCACCGCCGCGATCTACGCCGCGCGTGAAGGTATCTCGACGCTCGTCGTGGAGCGCTCCAGCCTCGGCGGGCAGGCGGCGATCACCGAGCGGCTCGATAACTACCCCGGCTTTCCCGATGGCGTCACGGGCGAGGAATTCCGCACGCGCCTCGTCGCGCACGCCCGACGATTCGGCGTTGAATTACTCTCCGCGCAAGAAGTGACCAGCATTGGCATGGACGGCTCGTACCGCTCTCTCGCGCTGGCAGACGGCACGACGCTGACCGCAAACGCCGTCCTTCTCGCGCCGGGCAGCACCTATCAGCGGCTTGGTGTGCCTGGCGAAGAAGACTTTCTCGGCGCGGGTATCCATTTCTGCGCGACGTGCGATGGGCCGTTCTACCGCGATCAGGAGGTGCTTGTGATCGGCGGTGGCAACAGCGCGGGCGAGGAATCGCTCTTTCTCACGCGGTTCGCCAGCCATGTGACGATCCTCGTCCGTGGCGACGGATTACGCGCCAGCGCCGTCGTGCGGGAAAAGGTGGCGGAGTGCGGCACGATCACCGTGCGGCCGCATACGATTGTGGAGGGATTCGCAGGCGCGCACAGCCACCTCACCGCCGTCCGTGTCCGCGACACCGGCACGGGCGCGACTGAGACGTTGCATCCGGCGGGCGTCTTCGTTTTTATCGGGTTGCAGCCGAATACGTCATTCCTCCGGGGGATCGTGACGCTCGACGAGCGTGCCTTTATTGTCACGGATGCGGGATTGCAGACGAGCGCGCCCGGCCTGTTCGCGGCGGGTGACGCCCGCGTCGGGAGTACGAAGCAGGTCGCATCAGCGGCGGGTGAGGGGGCGGCGGCGGCGCTGGCGATCCGCGCCTATCTCCAGCAATTCGGCGAAGAGGGCCGGGCGATGCGCGAGCCGAGTGTGATGGCTACCGATTGATTTCCTAACCCTCAGCCCCTTCCCTCCGAGGGAAGGGGCATCTCATTGCTACTATCCAAATGTTCCTCGAACATCCTGATTTTCCAAAGGCTCGCTCCCCCTTCCCTCGGGGGAAGGGGGTTGGGGAGATAGGAAACCCTACTCTCGATTTGCTAGCATGTGCAGGCGTGGCATCTATCTTGCAGGAAAGCGTACAACGCATGAACGTTGCTGCTGCATCGGAGAATGTGATTCAGAATAGTACCAACTATGATGCAGTGCGTCAGTGAGCCAGCGGCGATGATTGCGACGCGCTATTCTTGATGGGGAACGCCGTTCCAGGAACACGGCCATCCGCACGGATGCCGAAGTGATTCTCAGATCATCGTCGGCTACCCGGAAGCAATCGCCCGATTGCTCGCAACGCGATACCGACACATGTATGCTCAGGAGGATTCTCTATGCCCCGAACAGCGAAAAATACCTCTGTGATCTCCGGCCCTTCTATCTCTGCCCGTGCGGTCGAACGCACGCTCGAGGTGATTGGTGGCAAGTGGACTGTCCAGATCCTTCGTGACCTCTTCGAGGGGACGCGCCGTTTCGGCCAGTTGCAGCAATCGCTTGGGGGTGTCAGCCCAAAGATGCTGATCGCCCGCCTGCGTGAGTTGGAGGAGCGTGGCCTCGTCACCCGAACGCTCTTCCCCGAAATCCCGCCGCGCGTGGAGTATAGCCTGACCGATGATGGGCGTACCCTCCGGCCGATTGTTGACGCGATGGCCGACTGGGGTCGGACCCATGGCGCGCACGTCGGCTTCGACCGCGCTCAACGCGACGCGCGCGAAAGCGCAGCTATTGAAACGCCCCCCCAACGAGGTCACGGCCGCTCCGCCGCCGCATCCTAACAAAGGATTTCCTACCCCCACTTCCCTCTCTCACAAGGAAGGGGCTTTCTCTCCCTTTCCCTCCGAGGGAAGGGGTTGGGGTTAGGATTCCGGTCTTGCGAGGGGCAGTGAGAACGTGAAGGTGCTGCCCGCATCTTCGGCGCTCTCCACACGGATCGCCCCGCCATGCCGCGCAATGATTTCCCGGCAAATATACAGACCGAGTCCCATCCCACCGGAGCGCATCACCCCGGCGCGTGGCGCGCGGTAGAACCGATCAAAGAGGTGAGGCAATTCGTCTGGCGCGATGCCGACGCCGTGATCGCGGACTGAGACGAGCGCGGAGTCGGCGTCTGTCCAGACCCGGATCGCTATCTCGCCGCCTGCCGGTGCATAGGTAATCGCGTTCGCGATCAGATTGAGGAGCACCTGCTCGATTCGCGCGATATCGCCGTTCACCTCGATCCCCGGCTCGGCAGTGAGCGAGAGGTGATGCGTCTCGCTCGAGACGCGCATACTGTTGATAACCTCGCCAACCAGCATCGAGAGGTCGAACGGCTCGCTGTTCAGTTGCAGCCGCCCCGCCTCGATGCGCGAGACATCCAGCATCTCGTTGACGAGGCCGGCGAGTCGTTCCGTCTGCTTGCGGATCACCCCGAGCGACCGAAGATCGCTCTCGCGCCCGCCTTGCGAGCGCAACCGCCGGTCCAATAATTCCGCGTATCCCTTAATCGCGGTGAGCGGCGTGCGAAGTTCGTGGGCGGCGATGGAGACGAACTCGTCTTTCATCTGATCGAGTTGCTTCATCTCGGTGATGTCCCGGAAGACGGCGACCGCGCCGGTGATCGCGCCGCTGTCGTCCCGCACGGGTGCGCTCGAACACATCAGGAAGCGATCCTCTCCCGTATCCGCCCGGCGCACGATCAACACTTGCTCCGTCACCATCTCGCCGCGCACCGCGCGGCCGAGCGGCAAATCATCGGGCGGCATCGGCGTGCCGCCGGGATCGCGCAAGTCTTGTGCCGTTACCTGCGTCTCGAGATCAAAGGAGACCGCCGATTGCGTCCGCCCGGTCAACCGGCGAGAGGCGGCGTTTTCGAGAACGATGCGACCCTCGGCGTCCGTCACCATCACGCCGTCCGCGATGGAGGCGATCACCGTCTCCAGTTCACGTGCGCGCTGGGCCGCGCCCCACGCCAGTTCCTCGATCCGCTGGCGCGACTGGACGCGCTCTGTGACATCCGCGACGACGGTCAGGATGCCCGTCATCCCCGCGCCCGATTCTCGTAACGGCACGATGCTCGCGTCGAAGTAGCCGGTTCCTCTGCCAAAACCATCGAATGCGAACTCATGCAAGGCAATCGTTTCGTCCTGCGCGGCCACCTGTTGGACGAGCGCAGTGAGGCCCGTGGCATCCGCATCGGGAACGAATTCGCGTACGCCGCGCCCGATAATTCCCTCGGTGCGCCAGGGTTCATCCAGCAGTTGCAGATACTGATCGTTCGCCATCCGTACGGTGAGGTCCGCATCCATGCCGAAGGCCGCGATACCGACGGGCGCGCTCTCAACCACGGTCTGCACGAAGCGCCGTCGCCCATCAATCTCCCGTAGTAGCCGCTCGCGCTGCTGCTCGGCGGCATGTCGCTCGGTAATGTCTTGAATGATCGAGACAAAAACGGGGGGGGTCTCGGCGCGGGAAAGGAGCAGATGCGCCTCCACCGGGTAGTCTGAGCCATCTTTCCGCCGGTGCGTCGTCTCGATGACGATCTCATCCCGCTCGCCCGCGCGGAGCGGCACGATCAGCGCCGCGAATGATTCCACCGAGAACTCCGGCTGGAGATCAAGTGTCGTCATCGCGTGGAGTTCGTCCATCGTGTAGCCGAGATTACGGCGCGCGCTCTCGTTGACTTGCAGCAAGCGGAGAGAGACGGCATCGTAAACATAAATCTCGTTTGAGGAGGCATCGAGGATCCGGCCGAGACGTGTCGTCAGTTCCTGCGTCCGCCTGCGCTCGGTGATGTCGCTGAAGACGACCACCGCACTCGTAATCTTTCCCGTCACGTCCGTAATCGGCGCGCTGCTCATCAGGATAATGCGGTCGCCATGCCGCGTGTGGCTAACGAAGGCATAGCCGGAAACTGTCTCGCCGCGTAATGCGCGCGGCAGCGGCAGATCATCGAGCGGGATCACGCGCCCATCGGGATAACGCAAATCGAAATGCTCCACGACCGCCGGGAGCGCGTCGTCCGGCGAGAGTTCCTCGCCGGAGATCGCGTTCCCGGCTGCGTTTATCTGCACTAACTGACCGTCCGCATCGTAGATCGCGACGCCGTCCGGCATATTGGCGATGATCGCCTCCAGTTCGGCCGCGCGTTGCGCCGCCGCATCCGCCAACTCCTCGATCCGTTGGCGCGAGAGAACGCGGTCGGTCACATCGGTGATGAGCAGGATCAACCCCGTTACCCCGCCTCCGCCCTCGCGTAGCGGCACGAGGCTCCAGTCGTAGGAAATGATGCGCCCGCCCTCGTCCTCATACTCGAACTCCGAGAGGCTGACCGGGTCGCCCGTCTCGGCGACGCGGCGGAAGATCGGCAGAACGCCCGACTCCTCCGCACGGGGCAGGAACGCGGCCAGGGGAGCGCCGACGACTCCCGCGCTTCGCCACGGCTCCCGGACGAGCGGCAGGAATTGATCGTTCGCAAGACGCACCGTGAAACCGGAATCAGCGCCGAAAACGACAATCCCTGTCGGCGCGCTGTCAATCACCGTTTGCGCGAGGAGGCGCCCTTCCTCCACTTCCTGAAGCAATCGCTCGCGCTCCTGTTCGGCATGCTTGCGCGCGGTAATATCCATAAACATGATGACCGCGCTTGTAATTTCTCCCGCCGCGTTACGAATTGGGGCGCCGCTGGAAAGAAGGTAGATGTCGCCATGCTCTGTATGGCTAATAAATTCATAATCGGAAACGATCTCGCCGCGCAACGCGCGCGGGAGCGGCAAATCATCGAACGGGATCGGCCGTCCATCGGAATAGCGGAACGCGGAGCGCTCGGCATTTTCCGTAGCCATCGTGCCCGGTTTCGGGACTTCACCGACGATCTGTTGCCCTTTGATGTTCATTTGGCGGAGTCGCCCATCGCGCGCGTAGATCGCCACCCCGTCGGGTATGTTCGTGATAATCGCTTCTAACTCGGCGGCCCGCTCCGCTCTCTCCCGCGCGAGCGCGGCAATACGCTGCCGCGCTTCGACCTCCTTCGTGATGTCCGCCGCGATATAGAGCACATGACGCGCGGCGGGATCGGTCATCGCGAGCGGTATCATCGTCTCATTCCAATAGGTCGTGCCGCGCGTCGGGTGCTCATACGTCGTCGCGGGTGTCTCAAAGGGTGTGCCGGCCTGACCGGTCATCCGTAATTGGGCGATGAATCCATTTTCCGTCGCATGCGGGAGGATGTCCGCGACGGCATGCCCGTAGACGCCCTGGCTGCGATACGGCTCCGGCGTCGCCTCGAGGTACGCCGGATTGGCGGCGCTGATCGTCATCGCATCGGTATCAATCACCGCGAGGGCGACGGGTACGGTGTCGAAGATCGCCTGAGCAAACCGACGGCGTTCCTCCACGAGGATATGCAATCGTTCGCGTTCCTGATCGGCCTGCACCCGCTCGGTAACATCCGCGAAGGTCACCAGGGTTGCCCGCGTCTCGTCGCCCAGGGCAAAGGGTTTCATCGTCCAGTCGTAGTGCCGGCCCTCAGGAAAGCGCGCGGCATAGCCGACGACGGTATACGTCCGATTTTCGGCGGCGGCCGCGCGCAGTTGGCGGACGAACGCGCTCGCTTCGTAGCCGGGAAGGGCATCCATGAGCGACGTGTCGGCCGTGAAGGGCTTCCCAGCCAATGCGCCGATAGATGCCTCAAAGACTTCGTTCGCGCTTGTGACCATCAGATCGTCCGGTCGGACAACACCGATCGCGACCGGTGCGGTATCGAGAACCAACTGCGTGTACTGCTGCTCCTGCTCGATCCGGCGTAGTAATGATTCCCGCTCCCGCGTCTGGGCGAGACGGTCGGTCATGTCGCGACTGACACTCACCGCACCGATGATCCGGTCATATGCGTCGCGCATGGGGCTGGCGACCGCGCTCGCGATGCGCGGGCCACCCGGCGCGTCGGGGATCAAAACATCTCCCTGGGGAGCCTCCTCGCCGGCGAGCGCCCGTTCCAGCAACGCGTATTCGTCCGTGGCCGCTGTGCCATCCGCGTGGCGGCGCGTCATTTTCGCCAGAGCGTCCGCGTGGTCCGCCGCGCCAAGCATCGCCACTGCCGCGCGATTGGCATCAGTCGCGTGGCCCGCCGCATCTACGACCATCACGGCGTCGCGCATACTCTCCATGATCGCCGCGAACTTCGCCTGCGCCTGCTCCGCTACGTCCCGCGCGCGGCGTTGCCACTCCGCCAGCCCAATGATAATCAGCATCGTTGCGACGAGGATGACTGACCGCTCGAAATTCTCATATCGGGAGAATGCCAGGAAGACGGTGAGCATAGAAGCCGCCGCCGCCAGGAGCGCCGGACCCACACCGCTCACCAACGCAACGAGGGTGACAGTCGCGATAAAGATGGTACCGGGATTCTCGATCGGGACCGGCTCGAAGAAGGCCCAATCACTATCGAGGAGCGCGATCAGCCCCGTTGTCGCGAGGACGGCGACGATTGCGGCCCCGTATCGCGCCACGGGCGACCACAGGGAAATCGCCCGCCCGAAGCGCGGGCGAGATCGTGGTTCAATCATTACTGCCTACCTTTATCGGATACGGTGAATCGTCAGACAATGCCACATCACGCATGGAGAAATAGTCTGAGAACGGCGCAACCTTACGGCTTGGCCACCCATGCTGTCAACTGCGACTGACTGATATGTATGTGACCGCTGTTTCCCGATAACGGGATAGAGCGCGGTCGCCAGACAATAGTA
>JALYUS010000604.1 GCA_030853625.1 Chloroflexota bacterium | reverse complement strand
GATTTAGCCTGCTACCTGCTACAGAGAAGGAGGCTAAATCCCGCCACCACCAGGATTCTCTCACGAGCATACGATCAGTTCCTTACTGTTGCATTACACATGCCATACGGGAGAGGCCAATCGCCCCTCTCTGCTGATTCTCTATCTCTCTGTTTCTCTGCGTCCGCTGCGGTTCGATCGGTTTCCCATCTCTCCGCCCCACACATCGTCACGGTCATCGGGGACGAGGTCGCCGGGTTCGATGGTGAGGTCATCGCCAGTCAGCAGAGCGCGACGATAGGTAGCGAGCGCCTGGCGGACCTGCCCGACGTGGTGAATCCCGGTGGCGGAAAGGCCGGTCAGGAAAGCCGCGCGCCGGTCGAGTTCCGCGCGGCATTCGTCCGCTGTCAGGCCGAGGCGCGGGCCGAGGCAGTCCGCGACATCCATGTGCGTGTGTGTGTCCGTCAGCGGGTCCCAACGCATCGCGGGGAGAAGACGCGGCATCGCGTCATTTCCATCTGGTTCCAGATAATGCATCGTCGCCATGCGGCGGTGAATGCGGCCACCGATGCGGATGAGCCGGAGGATGATGACGAGCGTCATCTGGCCAAGTTGGCGCGCGGGCACGCCGACATCGTCCCGCAATTGCTCCAGCACCCCCTCCACCGTGTCATCGTGCATCGCGGTGAGGACGGTATAGCCCTTGTCCATCAAGTCGAAGCAGCGGCGGATATTCGGTCCCCACATATAGGAGGCGAGATGATCCGACCACTCGTTAATGGCGATCACCGTCTCATCGGGCGAGAGGCCCGCATCGTTCGTGAATGCCCAATCCTCGTACCAGCCGTGCGGGAAGTAAATCCAATGCTCCGCCGGGACGAAATCGAGCATCGCGGTGAGCGTCGTCGTTTTACCGGCGTCCTGCATCGGGTCCGCCGCGATCAGGACCGAGCCGCGCCGCTCCACCGTCAGCCAGCAGGTGGCGAGGAGGCGCGCGTCCATGCTGCCGGAATCGAGAATTTGCACGACGGACATCGGCGTCGGTGGATGCCACTTCCCGCCCCACCAGCCATATGGATTATTGTATGTGGGCATGACAACGGTCCCTTCATTAGCCTGAATCGTGGATTGCAGTCGTCCGATTGTATCACGCGGCTCCGGCACAAGAGCGTGAAACCGGGAAACCGGGCAGGGTTTATGCGTTCTCGGCATGCCGGGGAATCCTAACCCCCCAACCCCCTTCCCTCGCAGGGAAGGGGGAGTGAGCCGTCAGGAGTTCAGGGTGCTCGGGGTAGATCATGGCGCCGCGATTGAGTCACCCCTTCCCTGCGAGGGAAGGGGCCGGGGGTTAGGATTCCCCGACATTCGCTACGAGAACGGCATGAAAGTTTTGCAACAAGAGGTTGACAAAATGGGTGGTGAAGGATAGGCTAAGGAGGTCGCCGGTGCATCATCTTTGCCGATGCTTACAAGTCCCGGCGCCGCCGATCCGCGTGTCGCAATGGCGCGACCGCAAAGGAACGAGGAAATGCGATGACGTTCATGACGACGACCCTGCTGGGCGCGATTGCCGGCCTGACGATCCTCTTCGGATTACCCATCGCCCGGCTGAAGAATGTCTCGCGCCGCTGGCAGGCGCTCCTCAACGCGACAACGATCGGCATCCTCGTCTTTCTCCTCTGGGTTGTCATCACCAAAGCGACGGAACCGATCAACGCAGCGCTCGACGGGGCGAAAGCGGGCAACGCGGGGAGATTCGCCCTGCTCCTCCTGCTCTTTGTCTGTGGGTTCGGCATTGGGCTATTGAGCCTCGTCTACTTCGAGCGGCAAGTGATCCGCCCCGCAGCGACGGAGGCCCGGCTACCCGGCGCGACGCCGACGCAGTTGGCGTTGATGATCGCCGTTGGCATCGGCGTCCATAACTTCGCGGAGGGGCTGGCGATTGGCCAATCATCCCGTTCCGGCGCGATCGGGCTTGCGACGATCCTGATTATCGGCTTCGGCCTGCACAATGCGACCGAAGGGTTCGGCATCGCTGCACCGCTGACCGTGGCAGGCACGCGCCCGTCATGGGCATTCCTCGCGCTTGCCGGACTGATCGGCGGTGGCCCGACCTTTGTGGGCACACTGCTCGGCTATAGCGTGCAGTCCGATGCCATTTTCGTGCTCTGTCTCGCGCTTGCCGCTGGCTCCATCTTCTATGTGATCGCGGAGTTGCTCAACGTCGGCCGCCGCTTCCAGTTACGTGAACTGGCGATGTGGGGCGTGCTGCTCGGTTTCTTCGCCGGGTACGGGACGGATCTGATTCTCACCTGGGCAGGGGCCTGA
>JALYUS010000590.1 GCA_030853625.1 Chloroflexota bacterium | reverse complement strand
GGCGCCTACCGGCTGCGGTTCGACGACGACGCGCGCGTCTACCAGATGATGGCGCGGCGGGCGGATCAGCGCTCGCTCGTTGGGGCGTACACGGGCGATCAGGGCATTTTCGTGCGGCGGGCGGTCTTCGCGCGATTGGGTGGCTTCCCGACCTGGCCGTTGATGGAAGATGTCGCCTTCTCGGAGCTGCTACGTAGCGAAGGCAGCGTCGTCCTGCTCGACGCGGAGGCGATCACCTCGACGCGGCGGCACAAGGCGCAAGGGCCGTATCGTCTGATCGGCCGAGTGATGCTGATCCGGCTCCTCTATCGCTTCGGCGCGTCGTCCGCATTCCTCGCACGGCTCTGGCGGCGCGGCGGCGATGTCGTCCCGGATCGCCTGCCAAAGGCGATCCCAATGATGCGCGAGCGTGAAGTGACCTAACTCCTGATACCGCCATAGGGCGAGAATCGTATGATCGCTATCCGTTATTGACCAAGGTATGCTATCGTACACGCATGACTTCGAGACTCGCTGCGGAAAAATTCCTGACCTTGCTTCAGGAAGAGACGGCCACATTCAATGGGCGGATTTCGACCGAGACTGGAGATTGGGTCGTCAAAGGCTTCATTGATATATTTAGGAACGTTTACACCATCTCCAGTGATACGAAGGTTGTTTCAAAGCTTATCGAGATTATGCTATTTCCCCACTTCGTACTCTTTGCCGAACGGCACAATCTAAAATTGGTGCTGTCGCGCGAGCAAAACCACTATCCTGATCTCACCTTCGTGAATGGCGAAGGAAACAAGTTCGCCGTTGATCTCAAAAGTACCTATCGCATCAGCGCTTCGGCAGTCAACACAATGACCTTAGGCGCGTTTACCGGCTACTTCCGTGACCGTACCTCGACAAAAAACGCCACATTCCCCTATGGCGAGTATTCCGGCCATTTTGTCCTCGGCGTCATTTATTCACGAGCGGATCAACGAGCGAATGAACTGACGGTTCACACCGTTGAACAACTTGAGGACATACCATCGGTGGTGCGAGACATTCAGTTCTTTGCACAGCCGAAGTATCGGATTGCCAAAGATTTGCCTGGAAGTGGCAACACAAAGAACATTGGCGCAGTGAACACACTTTCGGCTCTCGTCAATGGGAACGGCCCTTTTGCTGCTCTGGGTGAAGAAGTCTTCGATGATTACTGGATGTATTACTTGACGAAGGACATGGCTCGGGCAGCAGAGTTGAGTCGGTCTCCCTACACCAATCTCGCAACATATCTCGATTATAAGAAGGTACCGCAGCAGGATAAGACATGAACGAGATCCCCTTCAAAATTGGGTATGTGGGTGTCCCGCCGATCAAGTGTCAGGGGATAAAAACGAAGCTCGTCCCATTCATTTTTAGTAGCGTAAAATGGAACGCTGGGGGTAGCGGGCGATGGATAGAGCCATTCCTGGGGTCGGGCGTTGTTGCGTTCAATCTTTGCCCGGATCGTGCCCTTCTCTCCGACACGAACCGTCATATCATTGGCTTGTACCAGATGATACAACGCGGCGAGATGAACAAGACAACGGTACGGGCATTCCTCACGAAGGAAGGTAAGAATCTATCGGCCGGTGGAGGGGACTATTACTATGAAGTGCGCGAGCGATTCAACAAAGATGCATCGCCATATGACTTTCTCTTTCTCAATCGCTCCTGCTTCAATGGTGTGATGCGCTTCAATCGTCGCGGTGAGTTTAATGTCCCATTTGGACACAAATCCGAACGATTTAGTCAGTCGTACGTTACGAAAATCGCGAATCAAATCGACTGGGTAGCGAAACAGATGCGCGGAAAAGAGTGGGAATTTCGTGTCGCGCGGTGGGATGAGGCATTCGGCAGCGCGTTATCAAGTGATTTTATCTATCTGGATCCACCATATATTGGCAGGCATACAGACTACTACAATACATGGGATGACACGGAGGCCACGCGGCTTGCGTGTGCAGCGCAGCAATTACCCTGCGGGTTTGCTTTATCTATGTGGTTGGAGAATCGCTATCGAAGCAATCCGCATATTGAACAGCATTGGTCTGGACTTGACATCCGGGTGTGCAGCCACTTTTACCATGTCGGCTCAAGCGAAAATCTGCGAAATGAGATTGACGAAGCCTTGATCCTCAAGCAGGGTTTTGCAACAGCCGACAATGGGAAGCAGCACACGAAACGACCAGCGGCGAAACTGCAACTCTCTCTCGTGCTGGAGATGTAGTCTTCGACTCATCGTATCGCGTATGGACACGGACTGTTTATGTGCGCTGTGCTCTCCCGCGCCAGCCGAGCGTCGCCAGCGCGATCCCGGCAATAGCGAGTAACGCGAGCAGGATTTCGCCGACACGCACGAGGGCAATCGGCAGGTGGTGCGTCTCCGTTGTGACGGTTGCGCCAGCGGATGGCGCGGCGCGAGCAGCGGGCGGAGGCGGCGGGGCATTCACGACGATCGTCGGCGTCGCGGAGAAGGCAATGGTACTCGCAGCGAACGATCCGATTGTCGGCGTAAACGGTGGCAGCGCGACGATTCCACCTGCCGCCGTTGGCGCGATGGCTGCCGCGCCAATGGCAGGCGCGCCGGGACGCTGCGCGGATGAGGCGACGCTTGCCGCTGCGGACGCATTCGCCGCCGGTGCGCGGGAGATAGTGGTTTCTGGGACTGATGTCCCCGATGCAGTTGTTCGGGCCACCACTCCTGCGGTTGTTGCGGCAGGCACAGCAGCGACGTTTACGCGCGTAATCGTCGTCGTTCCCTGCCGTTTCGTACTGAAGCCGCCTGTGGCGAGGTCCCCGGCAACGAGTGCAATACAGAGTACGGCGGCGACCGCGCTCGCAGCGGAAACGGCGGGAAAGAGACGCGTGATCCACGACGCGCGCGCCGGACGGATCGCGGCGCCCTGCTGGGGCGTGAGGATAAACGTGCGGCGCGGCGCGGGCTGCGGCAATCCGTGCAGGAGCGCAACGGTTGCGCGGAGATCGGTGGCGCGCGCGCGCGCGGCAGGATCAGCGGCAAGCGCCGCGTCCACGGTAGCGCGCTCGGCGGGCGACACCCGCCCATCAAGCCAGGCCGAAAGCAATTCGTCATCTATGGGCGGAGGCATGCCTCCGGTTGGTGTCGTCATCGTACAAGCCTCGTACGGTTTTCTCCTCGTGTCGCTGCCATTAGCCAATCAACGCACCGGCCCATTCTTCACGGGCTGTCAGCAAAGGAACGGCGATACTCCGCGAATTGTTCCTGCTCGCGCACGACCGCACGCAATGCGGCGCGCCCCCGACTCAGTCGCGACTTCACGGTACCGAGCGCCACGCCCATACTCTCCGCCGCTTCCTCGTATGTGTACCCTTGCACATCACAAAGAATAATAGCCAGCCGCTGGTCATCCGGGAGAGCCGCCAGCACGCCTTCGAGCAGCCGCCCGAGTTCTTCCTGCATCGCGCGCCCAACCGGGTCATCCAGCGCGACGATGCTGCTCCAGTGCGGCTCAACCTCGAACATCTGGTCATCAAGGGAATCGGTGGCACGGCGGGTAGTGGAACGGAGCACATCGTAGCAGCGGTTCGTGACGATGCGCATCAGCCAGGCGCGAAAGGAGCCACCTCGAAAGGTTTCTAAGGCGCGGTACGCCTGGATAAAAGCGTCCTGCGTCGCGTCCTCCGCCAATTCGGGCCGTCGCATCAGCCGGAGCGCGACTGCATACGCCTGCCGCTCGTAGGTACGCACGAGGCGGTTGAAGGCATCGAGATCGCCATGCAGCGCGGCGCGGACGAGCGCCTCGTCGTCGCCGATCGCGGGCGCATCCCCACGCGGCGTGGTCGGTCGGATAGGACGCCAGGGCATGCGCTCCCGTACCTACACGCGCGCCGTATGGCAAGGTACCCGATATGCCGTCCGCCGGTCTGCCTTCATTATCCCCGCCCCCTTCCCACCCACGCAATCATTCGCGGCGGCAAGTATCGCACGGCACGAAATGACGGAGCAATAAAGGAACCTCACCCTCGGAATGCGTCGCAAAGCCGATCGGTCATGCGGTGGGGACGTTGCTCTGGTGGAGGCAGGCTTCCAGCC
>JALYUS010000561.1 GCA_030853625.1 Chloroflexota bacterium | reverse complement strand
GGATCGCGCAGATCGATCTGCGCGATCCGGTACGTCACGAACGCGACGACAACTATGCCATCCGTCACTGTCGGACTAGCCACCGGGATTCGTTCGATTGGATAAATTAGCAGTGTCTCATCACGCTCTCACTTGTGCCAGTAGGCGCCGTCATCGTTCGGCGGGTAGGTCGTCTCGCCGCGTCGGACGGTGGTTGGGCCATTGGACCAGCCTTGCGTTTCCGCGTGGTAGGTGGCGACGCTCTCGCCCTTTGCATGCGCGTCAAATGCCGCTTTGTCCAGATAGACTTCGTAATAATAGAGACGGTTCGGGTCGCTCTCGTCGGCGATCACGTCGAAGCGGATCGTGCCTGGTTCGTTCTGGCGAGCGCGGCGAGCATGCTCGCCAGCGGCCGTTACAAAGGCGTCGTGGTGCTCGGGTTTGACATCAACCTGAACCAGCAGGACATACATGCGCGCTTTCCCTCTCGTGCGATAGGGCAGAATGTTGCTTTCGGGATGATACCACTGCGGATTGACGAACGTCGTCGTCGCGCGTAGAGTGATCGCCAATTGAATGGCACTGGGGGAGCGCTGACGCGCTGAGAGTGCGGGGAGATCCGCAGACCCTTCGCACCTGATCCGGTTCGCACCGGCGTAGGGAAGTGAGCAGACGAATCATCCGTCGTCGCGCCTTCCTCGTCATTGGGAGGCAGTGATGGCGACACAATCACCGGACACCGAGACAATCCGTCCTCTCAATCTCTCCGTCTACGTCATTCTCGACCGCGATTTCACGGCGGGTCGCTCGCTCGTAGACGTGGCCGAAGCGGCGATTCGTGGCGGCGCGACGGTCCTGCAATTACGGGACAAGTCGAGCGACATCCACCGCTTCTACGCGGATGCGAAGGAGATACTGGTAATCGCGCGGGCGGCGAGCGTACCGCTCATCATTGACGACCGCGTGGATATCGCCCTGGCGATAGACGCGGACGGCATCCATGTCGGGGAGGATGACCTACCTGTCGCGGCGACGCGGCGGCTCGTTGGGCCGGATCGCTTCGTCGGCGCGTCGGCGGGCAGCGTCGCGGCGGCGCGGGCAGCAATCGCGGCGGGCGCGGATCATCTGGGAGTCGGCCCGGTCTACGAAGCCCGCACCACGAAAACGGACGCCGGGCCACCCGTCGGCCTGACGCTCATCCAGACCATCGCCGCGTTGCAGGCACTCCCCGTCGTCGGCATCGGCGGCATCACTGCCGACAACGCGGGCGCGGTGATCGCGGCAGGTGCGGCAGGCGTTGCCGTCATCTCCGCCGTCGGTCTCGCCCCCGATGTCGAAGCGGCGACGCGATCTCTCGCACATTCCATAGGGGTGGTGCTTGAACTGCCCTCCCGAGGCGGTACCGATCAATGAACCCTCAGCACGTTACCCTCCCTCGCGCCTTGACCATCGCGGGTTCCGATTCCGGTGGCGGCGCGGGCATTCAGGCGGATTTGAAGACTTTTTCCGCCTTCGGTGTCTACGGCATGAGCGTCCTGACGGCGATCACGGCGCAGAACACGGTTGGCGTGCAGGGCGTCGAGATGCTGACGCCCGCTTTCATCACGATGCAGTTCGAGAGCGTCGTCAGCGACATCGGCGTAGACGCTCTCAAGACGGGGATGCTCGGCACCGCCGATGCCGTCACGGCAGTCGCGGCGATGATTGCCAGAGCGGGGCTGACGAACCTCGTCGTGGACCCGGTGATGGTGGCGAAGAGCGGCGATCATCTGCTGGCGGAAGACGCGGTGCAGGCGCTCCGCACGCGGCTCCTACCCCTCGCACTCGTCATCACACCGAATGTGCCGGAGGCGGAAACGCTCGTCGGCGCCCCGATTCAGACGTTGGACGATATGAAAGAGGCGGCACGGCGGTTGCACGATTGCGGCCCGCACTGGATCGTCGTCAAGGGCGGCCACATGGGTGGCGAAACCGTCACAGACCTGCTCTACGACGGCATAGAGTTCCAGTCGCTCGCTACGCCGCGCATTGATACGGCGCACACGCACGGCACCGGCTGCACCTTCTCTGCCGCGATGACCGCCTGCCTCGCGATGGGCCAGTCGGTGCCGGACGCCTTCGC
>JALYUS010000541.1 GCA_030853625.1 Chloroflexota bacterium | reverse complement strand
CCGAAGGGCAGCGAGAAGGAATGAAGCGGTGGCTTGCTGACCTCTACCGCTTCCCGAAACGATGGGCAATCTACCAAGCCATCTTCTGGGGCGTCCTAATGTTTATCGCGTATATCGTGCGCGATAGACAGAGTGGGCGCGAAATCACTAGCCGAGTTATCGTCGGGGGTATCGTCAGCGTATTCATCGGCGCGGTGGTATTCGGTGCGTTGATGTACTGGTTACGCATCAGGCAGATGAAAAACGACGGCCTGTAAACGTCGCTCTTGGGTGTATCAAATGGATTAGTGCCTTTTATTATGCCGAGCGCGCTGCGTCAAGTATATAGTCGCCAAGAAGAAATCATTTCTCGTCATCTCTTTCCCGCTTCGCGTCTTTCCGGGTGCTCTCTGGGCAGTATTCGCGGTTACGCAGTACTCTTACCGGACGGTCATTGGGACGCGATGGTAGCCGGTGGCGCCGAGGGGGATGGGCGGGGTAGCAGCGGCGGGTTGGCGGGTGCCGGCGCCGTCGGTGGCGCGGACGAGGACGTTGAATTCGCCCGCTTTTGGTGGCGTCCACTGGTAGGCCCAGAAGACCCAGGTGAGCGTTCCGAGCGGCGGTTCGAGCGCGGCTTGCTCCCATGATGTGCCGTCGTCCGTGCTCACCTCGACGCGGGAGATACCGCGATTCCCCGCATAGGCGATCCCCGCGACAATTGTCGGCGCCCCGACCGCCAGATGATCCGTGCGCGTCGGCGTGTCAATGCGCGACATCGTCTGGACAACTGAGGAATTCGACCAGCCTTGCCGCTCCCAGTAACCGAGATAGTCGTCCGCAGTGAGGGTGATGCGAGTGATCCACTTCGGGTTTTTCATGCCGTAGTGGGCGGGGAAGATCAGTCGCGTAGGGAAGCCGTGCCGCTCCGGCAGCGGGGCGCCGTTCAGTTGGTGGGCGAGGATCGTCTGCTCCTCGGTCGCCTCCGCGATGGGAATTGCGGTCGTGTAGCCGTCGTCGCAGGTGAACTGCACCTTGATCGCGCCCGGCTTGACGCCCGCGCGCTCCAGGACGATGCGGAGAGGCACGCCCGTCCATTGTCCGTTGCTAATCAGGTCGCCGCCGATTTCGTTGCTGATGCACTCCTGCGTCCGCAAAAATGTCGTGCTCGGCAGTGCGAGCAGATCCTCGTAGGCCAGCGTCGTCGGGCGCTCGACCATGCCATCCACCATCAGCCGCCACTTGTCCTGCCGGACGACCGGATCGCTGAAGTTCTTGGAAATGACGTAGAAGTGATCGCTGTCCGTCACTTCGGGCGGGAGTTTGTCCGCGACAAGTTGAAACATCACCTCGGCCGCCGGATCGCCGGGCGCCGGTTCAAAGGGCGCGGGTGAGGTCGCGGTATTCAGCGGCGATCCGACATTCGGCGTCGCGCTCGGCGTTGGTGTCGTTACCGTGCCGGGAGATGAAACGATGGCTGGTGACGGGGCGCTGATTCCTGTCGGTGCTGACGCGGGAGGCGGCAGCGCGGCAACGGCTGGACTGGCCGCTTGGTTCGCCTGCGCCCGCGCGGTCTGCGCGATGGTCTCGGCCTGCTGCTGCGCGAGGGTCGGCCCCTGGGGTGATGGCGCATCGCCTGGCAGGGGATGGTAGGCGAAGCGGCGCACCTGCACAGCCAGTCCGCCGAGCGCGAGGAGCGCCGCGCCAATCGCGACATTATGGAGAATCGCACGCCGACGCTCGTCAACGGCCGTTTCGCTGTCATCGGTGGGCGTGAAGGCGCGCCGCAACGCGGCGGTCATCCCGGCGAGAGTGACGCCATAAAGTGCGCACAGGAGCAGCCCGATCAGCAGGTAACCCGTCGGCCCGCCACGTAGCGACACGCCGAATATGCCCGCGCCGACCAGCGGCGACAGCACGAGCATCAGGATGAGCCAGACGATGCCACCGAGCCGGACAGCGGGCAAGAGCATTCCCCGCCACCCATCATCGGGCCGACAGAGGCGGCGCGTGTAGACGAGGCCAAGCAGCCCGCCGACCACGACCATGCCCACCGTGATGATGGAGAAAAGGAGCGGCTTCGTCTCCGTACCGAGGGTGCC
Source organism: Chloroflexota bacterium (assembly GCA_030853625.1). Classification (GTDB taxonomy): domain Bacteria; phylum Chloroflexota; class Chloroflexia; order Thermomicrobiales; family JALYUS01; genus JALYUS01. Next base: position 762 of record JALYUS010000541.1, on the reverse strand, counting down.
GGTGGAGAGATTGAAGAGGGCAATCGGCACATTCGTACTCAGGGCGTTGCCGATCAGTTCCGGGTATGAGGGAATCCCTGCCGCCATCCGCACAATGAGCATCACCACGCCCATCAGCGCCGCCGCAACGACGCCCGCCCCGAAGCCAATCCATCCCGCCGTGCGCCGTTCATCCATCGTTTGCTCCCTCACGTCTTTCCCTCGCGCTCAGTATACGTATGGAAAGTGACGATTGGCTTACGGGAGAAACCTCTCCCCCGGCCCCTCCCCTAAAAGGGAGGGGTGACTCATCGCGATACCGAGGCATTCCCCGAACGCCGTGATCTCGTGGAGGTTTGCTCCCCTTCCTTTTAGGGAAGGGGGCCGGGGGATTAGGCCCCTACGGGAGGAACTTCGTTGTGTACATTTCTTCGGGTTTTGGGTCGCCCTTGACGAGGGCGGTTTCCTTCATGAAGGTCGCCATGCGCGTCCAGGCGGCGGGATCAATCGTGCCGTACTTCGCGGGGTCGCCAGAGAGATCAATCGTCGCGGCGAGGACTTGCTGCTGCACGTCTGCACTCTTCGCCGCCTCGGGGACGATCTTCAGGACTTCAGCGAACGCGCCCTTCGGGTCCGCCTGCGTGTCGCGCATCCCCGCCGGGTGATCTTCAAGGCAGAGGCCCAACTGCTGCCGAAGGGACCAATGGGCACGAATCTGCGCTTCGTCGTCACCAGTCGTGATGATGAACCGGAAGCGCTCTACGCCTGGTACACCGAGCGGGG
>JALYUS010000502.1 GCA_030853625.1 Chloroflexota bacterium | reverse complement strand
GTGGATTTCCCAAACCTCGTCCGCATGATGGTTGAGGCCGATCTCGCCAAAGAGGGCGTCACGGTACCGGAGTAACGAGGGAAAATCTATGCGCGGCCGTGTCCGAGGCGGGCGAACCGTTCGGCGGCGGCGGCAAGGGTTTCCGGCTTCTTGGCGAAGCAGAAGCGAATCAGCAGCGCGGCGCGGCTGGCGTCCGCGTAGAAGACGGAGGGCGGAATGCCGACGACGCCCGCCGTCTCGATCAGGTGAAAACACGCGGCGACATCGTCCGGCGTGCCGAACCCCGTGACATCGGCGAGCAGGAAGAACGTGCCACCCGCCTTCAGCGTCGGCAACCCCGCGCCTTCGAGCATCGCGCGCATCGTGTCCCGCCGGGCGGTGTAATCGCGCGTCAATTGCGTGTAGTAGCCGCGCGCCTCGGCCTCCTGAAATGCCGTCGCCATCGCCTCCTGAAACGGCGTCGCGGTGGCGAAGACGCTGAACTGATGGACAGTGCGGAGGGCGGCATTCAGACGCGCGGGGCCAATGGCGTAGCCGATCTTCCAGCCCGTCATGCTGAAGGTCTTGCCCGTGCTGTTGAGGGTCAGCGTGCGCTCCCACATACCGGGCAGCGTGGCGAGCGGCACATGCATGGCATCGTCGAAGATGATACGGTCATAGACCTCATCCGTGATCGCGATGACCTCATGCTTCTGGCAGAGCGCGGCAATCTGGGCGAGATCATCCCGCGTGAAGACTTTGCCGGTCGGATTGTGCGGCGTGTTGAGGATGAGGACTTTCGTCTTCGCGGTGAAGGCGGCGGCGAGGGCGTCCGGGTCGAATGACCAATCGGGCGGCTGGAGCGTGACATAGCGCGGTACGCCGCCCGCGTAGATGATGTCACCGACGTAGGCATCGTAGAACGGCTCGAAAAGGATCACTTCGTCGCCGGGATCAACGAGGGCGAGGAGCGCGGCGAGCATCCCCTCCGTCGCGCCCGTCGTGACCGTCACCTCGCTGTCCGGGTCAATCTCCCGACCATACGTCGCGCCCCACATTGCGGCGATGGCGCTCCGCAGGCGCGGGACGCCATGACTCGGCGCATACTGGTTGTGATCGGCGAAGATCGCCGCCGCTGCCGCTTCCTTGACGAAATCCGGCCCGGCGAAATCCGGGAATCCCTGCCCAAGGTTGACCGCCTGATGCTTGATCGCCAGCCGCGTCATCTCAGTGAAAATCGAAGTCCCAAACCCGCCAATCCGCGCCGCCGCTACCTCTCGCATCACAACCCCTGAAACCAGACGAAACCGATTGAACCGCAGAGACGCAGAGAACGCAGAGAAAACACATAGGAGAGATCCTTTTCGCTTTTTTCTCTTCCCTCTCTGCGCCCTCTGCGTCTCTGCGGTTCAATCGGTTTTAGTCCCACTGCTTTCGACGGGGAGGTCGGTGCGCGGGCCCCATTCGTTCCAGGAGCCGTCGTAGTTGGCCCAGTCGCGGTGGCCGGTACGGTGCAGGGCGAAGAGGATGCCCGTCGCGCTTACACCGCCGCCGCAGTAGGCCACGGCGGGCTGCGTGTCCGAGACACCGGCATCGCGGAGAATCGCGGCGAGTTCGTCGTCACGCTTCCATTCGCCAGTCGCCGGGTCGAAGAGCGCGGATGAGGGGACGTTGATTGCGCCGGGAATGTGACCGGCGCGGCCACTCCGCACGACCGCGCCTGCATATTGATCCGGCGCGCGGGCGTCCAGCAGTTGGGCAGAGCGCGCGCCGCTGATCGCCGCCACCTCGTCTACCGTCTTGCGCATCGCCGGGCGGGTGCGCGGCGTGAACGTGGCGGGTGTGACGGGCGTCGCCTCACCGCTCGCTGGCATACCGTCGGCGACCCACTTCTTCCAGCCGCCATTCAAGACGGAAACTTGATCGTGGCCGTAGTAGAGGAAATCCCACCAGACGCGCGTGGCAATCGTGCCGCCCGTATGGTCGTAGACAACGACGTGCGTCGTGTCACCGATGCCGACGCGGGAGGCCCACGCCGCGAACCGCGCCGCCGGGGCGACCTGCACGGGCACCGGATCATCCGGGTCAGTGATGTCAGTCGTCCAGTCCACAGAGACCGCGCCGGGGATATGCGCCGCGTCGTATTCTTCCTGCGCACCCGCGTAGGTGACGACCATGTTGCCCTTGCCGTCGTCACTATGGTGAACGTACCCGCGTGCGTCGAGAACGCGGAGGTGTGGATCGTTCAAATGTTCGTTGAGCCAATCCGCAGTGACGAGCGAATCCACCGGCGTTATGTTTCGCATTGCTATCCTCCCATCGCGAGTATCCATGCACCAGCACGCATCATACCTCACCCCCCAGCCCCCTCTCCTTTGCTTGGAGCAAAGGAGAGGGGGAGCGTCCTTCGAGAAAACCGGATGTTAGAGGACTGCCACGGCGCTTCAGATGAATCCTCTTCCCTCTCTATTGCTGCCAAGCGGGCGCCCTTTGGGCAGGTGAGAGGGGTCGGGGGTGAGGTTCTTTTCCCGCGCCTCATCCCGGGATCGGCGTGAGGCTTTCATGGACATCGCGGGCGGCGCGTTGGCGGCGCGTCCGTCGCATGCCACGACGGTCGGGATCGAAGGCGCGTTCCAGGAGCAGGAGCAGCCCGTTGATCGCGAAGGCGAGCGCGGAGACGGTGATCGCCCCGGCCCAGATTTTGT
>JALYUS010000500.1 GCA_030853625.1 Chloroflexota bacterium | reverse complement strand
GCGAAGGTAATCAAGACGACCTGTTTTCTCTCCGATATGGCGGACTTTCCCGCCTTCAACGAGGTCTACGCGGAATACTTCAGCGCGAATAAACCGGCGCGGAGCACGGTACAAGTCGCCCAATTGCCCCTGAACGCACGGGTCGAGGTTGAGTGCGTCGCGCTGATTTCGTAGCCGACGGGGGTTGTTTGACGCCGGGGGGTATGCTAGACTCCCTGCACACGGGTGCGTAGCTCAGCCGGTTAGAGCGTTCGGTTCACATCCGAAAGGTCACAGGTTCGAGTCCTGTCGCGCCCACCATCGCGCTTCCGTAGTATACCGGGTACTGCACGCTCCCGCGTGACGCGGATTCAGTGAAGACCTTTTTAGCCGTCGTCTCTCCCACGGTCGCGGCGTCAGAGAGCCTCATGAGGCTCTCTCGGTGTTTCCAGTGATGCGTTTTGTACTGCACGTCCGGGAAGGGATGGGGAGAAAGCATATGGCCAGCGATATTGTCTATCTGACCGCCGATGGCAAGCGCGCGCTCGAAATGGAAATGCGGGAGTTATTGACGGTGCGTCGCCCGAGCGTCATCGAGCGCGTGCATGACGCCCAGACGGATGGCGATGTAGATGACAGCGGCTCGCTCGAAGAGGCGAAAGATGAACTCGCGCAGATTGACGCGCGCACGCGCGAGATCGAAAATATGCTGCGCCATGCGGCAATCATTCCGGAACACACGAACGGCGACGGCACGATCCATCTTGGGTCGCATATCGTCGTGCGTGACCAGTTTGGCGACGAATTGGCGTGGGTGATCGTCGGCTCCGCCGAGGCAAATTCCCGCTCCGGGAAGATCAGCAGCGAGTCCCTCGTCGGCGCAGCGCTGCTGGGCAAGCGTAGCGGCGAGAGTGTCGCGGTCCAAGCGCCTGCCGGCGAAATGACCTATACGATTGTGCAGGTCTCCTGAGCGTGGAATTCGACGATCTCCAGCAGACCCGCATCGCCAAGGTGCAGGCGCTCCGCGATGCGGGAGTTGATCCCTACCCACCGCGCAGCGAGCGCACGATCACCAATGCAGATGCCGTCGCCGCGTTTGATCGGCACGAAGGGGAGACGCACACCGTCGTTGGGCGTGTCGTCTTCAAGCGCGATATCGGGAAACTCGTCTTTCTGAGAATTCGCGACGGCAGCGGCGAGATTCAACTCTTTATTCAGCAGCGCAACCTCGATGCGACGCACTTTGCACGCGTCACCGACCTCGTTGATCTCGGTGACTTCGTGCAGGCATCAGGGGGGCTGATCCGCACCCGAACGGGCGAAATCTCGATTGACGTGACAGGTATCGCGATTATCGCCAAGGCGCTCTCGCCACCGCCCGGCAGCAAGTTCCACGGCCTGCAAGATGTCGAGAAGCGCTATCGGCAACGCTATCTCGATCTCATTGACAATGAGGAATCCCGCCGCGTTGCCATGCTGCGGTCCCGCATTCTTGAGGCGACACGCGCGTTTATGAACGGTCGCGGCTTTCTTGAAGTTGAGACGCCGACGCTCCAACCGCTCTACGGCGGCGCGGCGGCCCGGCCATTCGTGACTCACCACAACGCGCTCGATCAAGACCTCTATCTGCGCATCGCGGACGAACTCTACCTGAAGCGGCTGATTGTCGGCGGGCTGGAACGCGTCTACGAGATTTGCAAGGACTTTCGCAACGAGGGCATTGACCGCCAGCACAACCCCGAATTCACGATGATGGAGTGCTATCAGGCGTTCGCGGATTACCACGCGATGATGGACATCGTCGAGGGGTTGTACACGCACATCGCGACGACGGTCTTCGGCTCGCTGACCATGACCTATGGCGATCACACAGTAGACCTGACGCCACCGTGGCGACGCATCCCGCTTCGTGACGCCGTGAAGAATGCGTGCGGCATTGATTATGTCGTCATCGCGGAGACTGAAGAACTGCGACGCCGCGCGCGGGAAGCGGGCGCTGAGATTCCGAACGACATGGTACGCGCGCGGATCATTGACGAACTGCTCAAGACCTTTGTGCGCCCGTCGCTCATCGCGCCGACGTTCCTCACCGATTATCCCGTCGAACTCTCCCCGTTAGCGAAGACGAAGCCGGGCGATCCGACCGTCGTTGAGCGCTTCCAGCCCTTTATCGCGGGCATGGAACTCGGCAACGCCTACACCGAGTTAAACGACCCGCTCGACCAACTCGCACGCTTCGAGGAGCAGGGCCGCCAGCGCGCGCAGGGCGACGCGGACGCGATGCCGGTGGATGAGGACTTCATCACGGCGCTGATGCAGGGCATGCCACCGACCGGCGGTCTCGGCCTCGGTATTGACCGGATGGTGATGTTCTTCACGAACCAGCCATCCATCCGCGATGTCATTCTCTTCCCCGCACTCCGCTCCACCGAAGGGCGATGACCGTACGGAACGACGCGGGGCAAGGCATAAACGCTCTCGAAGAAACCTAACCCCCGGCCCCTTCCCGCGAGGAAGGGGTGACTCATCGCATTGCCATGGCCTTCTCCGCAATGCCTTGATCCCTCAGAGGCTCGCTCCCCTTCCTCGCGGGGAGGGGCCGGGGGTTAGGTTTTCAGGCAGCAGCAAACACTTGACGGCATTTCGGGGCAGTGGCACACTATTTCTGCTGATCCGCAAGGGATCGGACACGATTGACGACCACGATGCGTGCCAGACGCAGAACCACGTCAGGTGGAGGAGGCAAGCGACCAGAGAGACCTCACCATTTCGTGCCGCCGCAGCCAGAGTCGGCTGCGCGCACCAGAGAAATGTCACACTCGCGACGGCGACGGCTTTCGTGTATCATCGCCACCAATGGTGCTGGAAGATGAGGCGGAGCCGGTTATCTGGAGGAGCACAGCGTGAGACAAGAACAATCCATCGGCAGTCGTGTCACGAATTCGCAGATCTGGAAATCCTTCTTCCGTCATGGCTATCCTGATACAGAGCGGAATGCGGCGCTGATCGTCGTTAGCAACGTCTTCCTGCACCTTCATCCGGTGCGGCTCAAGCGTCACGCACTGCGTGTGACGTATACTTTCTGCCTCGGTGGGCTTTCCTTCTTCTTCTTCCTCGTTCTCACTGTCACCGGCGCGCTCTTGATGTTCTATTACGTACCGTCCGTGAATCAGGCATACCAAAATGTGCGCGACCTCGACACGACGGTTTCGTTCGGCATCCTGCTGCGCAATATGCATCGCTACGCGGCGCACGCGATGGTGATTTCCGTCTTCCTTCACATGATGCGCGTTTTCTACACCGGATCGTACAAGCCGCCACGGGAGTTCAACTGGGTGATCGGCGTCGGCCTGCTGACCCTGACCTTTCTGCTCTCATTCACCGGCTACCTGCTGCCGTGGGATCAGCTCTCCCTCTGGGCAGTCACGGTGGGTACGAATATCGCCGCTGCGACGCCGCTCCTGGGTCAGAAGGTGCAGTATCTCCTGATCGGTGGCCCGACGATCGGGCAGGGCGCGTTGATCCGCTTCTACACCCTGCATGTTGTGGGCTTGCCTCTCGTTGCGGCGGTATTGATGGTCGTCCACTTCTGGCGCATCCGCAAGGATGGCAATATTTCGGCCCCGCTCTAGGGTACGGGAGGATTTCGCAATGACTGCTGGAACCCCAACCGTGCGGCC
>JALYUS010000453.1 GCA_030853625.1 Chloroflexota bacterium | reverse complement strand
CGACGCCCGCCGCCGTCAGATCGCGCCCGAAGACGCGCCGGATGCCCGCCCGGACCTGCGGCGGCAATGGCGGCTCAGTCGCCGGCACGCGGCGCAGAATCGTCCGCTCCGCCTCAGCGATCTCCGTGAAAATGCGCATGTCACTCATGGGACCATCTCATGCGGGAGGCCGAGCGCATCGAGCATCGCGACGTATGCCTGCGACACCTGCTCGAACACGTATGTCGGCGCGCTAACGGTGATGCCATTGCACCCGGCGCGTCGCAAATGGTCAATCGCGGAGATTAGCAACTGCTCTTCGATCACCAGGCTGACGGTATACCAGCCCGTCTCCAGCGCCGTAATCACCGGGCCGTGATGGGCTGATGGCAGTTTCGGAAAGACGGGGGCAACGGTCGGGCCAAGCGCCCCCGCCGTCTCGACCTGCCTGATGACGTGCTCCGCGACCTCGGCAGCGCTATCGCCGCGCACATTCGCGATCAGCGTTCGGTAGCGACCAGCACGAGCATGCGCCTCGATGAATTCCAGCAGATGCCGCAACGTCTCGCGCTTCGCGGGCGAGGCAAGCAGTTCCCGTCGGTTGCCGATCAAGCAGGCCTGCGTCTCCATGATCGTCCCGCCCTCGATCTCTTTGAGGCGGTTATCGCGGAGCGTTGTGCCGGTCTCCGTCCGGTCAGCGACGATATCCGCCGTATCAATCGCCGGGGCCGCCTCCAGGCCGCCTTCACCCTCGATGACGACAAAATAGGTCACGCCATGCGCATAGAGGAAGTCCTTGACGAGGTTCGGTGAATCTGTGATCACCCGGAGCGTCCGCCCGCGCGCGCGAAAGTCCGCCGCGAGGTCCGCGAGATCGGCGATCGTCGTGATGTCCACCCACGCCTCCGGCACCTCGATCACGAAGCGGCACCGGCTGAAACCGAGATCCGGCATCAGCACAATTATCGAGTCGTTATCGTCCTGATACTCTGCCACGAAATCAAGCCCGGTGATGCCGACATCCGCGAGGCCCACTTCGACCTTCGTCACGATGTCCGCCGCGCGCTGAAAGAGCACGGAAACATCGGGAATCCCCCGCAATGAGCCGACATATTGCCGCGCGTTCGGTCGCCGCACCGGAAAGCCGACATGCTCGAAAAAGAGCCGCGTCCCCTCTTCGATCCGGCCTTTACTCGGCAGCGCGAGCCGTACGGTGTCATCAGTCATCGGTCGCGCCTGCTGGTTCGGGCGGAAACGGAAGGCCGTTCATTGCTTGCGGGATATGTCGCTCCGGTTCGCCATTCAGTGGCAGCCAGCGCACCGAGCGGCCATCCGCCGCAGGTTCCGCATAGACAGCGGCGCGGATGGAGCGAGCGTGCTTGATCGCCGCATTCGGCGTTCGGTCTCGCACGTCGAGCAGCGCGGTCCAGCCGATGGCCCGTAAGGCATGCGCGAGATCGGCGGCATCGCGCATCTCTCCCCTCTCCCCTTGCCCGACAACAACGGTCGGATGCGCCGTCGCACTGCGTTCCCGCAGCGGCAGCGCATCGGCGATCCGTTCGATGCCAAGCGAAAATCCAACCGCAGGGAGCGACTGCCGCGCGCCGAGCATTGTCGCCAGATCGTCATACCGACCGCCGCCGCCGAGTTGCTCCGCGCGTCCGGAGCGTACGGAGTCCTCCGTATAGACCTCGAACAGGATACCGGTGTAGTAATGGAGACCGCGACCAAGGCCGAGATCGAGCACGATCTGATCCGGCTCGATCCCGTATGCGCCGAGCAAACCGATCACGGACTGCAATCGCGCCACCGCCTCCATCCCCATGTGCTCGGTAGTCAGCAACGCCTCCAACTGCGGAAAGACCTCGGCGGGCGCGCCCCGCAGCATCACGAGGCGGCGGAGGAAGTCGAGCGCGCGCCGCACATCGTTGCCCTCCGTGCGCCGGGCCATCTTGCGAATCAATCCCTCGGCAATCTCTTCCGGCGTGCGCCTATGCCCGTCGAGTGAGATGCCCGCCGCGCGCAGGAGCGACAGAAACGCATCCCGGTCGGGCGGCATGATCGTCGTCGGTGGTTCGTGATGGGCCTCCTCATCGAGCATCGCCGCCAGTGCGGGATGGATCCGCTCGCCGCGCGGATCGTCCGGCCGCAAGCGCTCCATGCTCCAGACGAGCCATTCGCGCACTCGCTCGTCCAGCGCTAGCCCCGCGAGGAAACCGCGTACGATGCCGACATGACCGAGCACGATCCGCACCGTCGGCAGACCGGCGGCACGGAGTGCGGTCGCCGCCGTACCAATCACCTCGGCGTCTGCCGCCGCTGTCGCCGCGCCGAGCAATTCGATGCCGACCTCCGTGAACTGCCGGTAACGCGCCTGCCCCGGTCGCTCATAGCGGAAGACCGGGCCGTGATAGGCGACGCGCATCGGCAGCGGCGCGCTCTGCATCGTCGCGATCGTACTCCGCACGACCGACGCGGTGAACTCCGGGCGCAGGCAGAGGTCTCGATTGCGATAGCGGAACGCGTACATCTGCTGCACGCGCTCTTCACCGGCCTTGCGCAGAAAGAGTTCGGTGGACTCAATCACCGGGAAATCCATCACGTCATATCCGGCGCGCGCGCAGACCGTGAGAATCTCTGCCGCGAGCCTCGCATGCGCGGCATGCAGCCCGGACGGGATGTCGTTCATCCCACGCACCCGCTCCACCGCCATACTCGCTGTCTGCCGCATTGCCACTCGAATACTCCTCCCGACGCCGTGCGCCGGGTCATATCTTACCATGCCGACTGGTACCGGCGGGAACCCGCCTAATGATAGCCAGGGCATATGCATTGTTGCGATCGCCGGAGAATCCTAACCCCTGCCCCTTCCCTCAAAAGGAAGGGGTGACTCTCCGCAATACCGAGGCATTCCTCGAATACCCGGACCTCATGAAGGCTCGCTCCCCCTTCCCTCGGAGGGAAGGGGGTTGGAGGTTAGGAAGCCCTGCCGCCACCAATCCAATTACGATCGTAGCGTGGCTTTGAGCCGCTTGGCGAGCGCCTGACGGACGCGGTCGCGCACCTTCGCCACCTCCGCCTCAGAGAGCGCGCGGTCCGGCGCCTGCATCGTCACAGCGAAGGTCAGGCTCTTTTTGCCCGTCGCCACCTGATCGCCCCGATAGATGTCGAACACTTGCACGCGTTGGCCGAGCGCTCCCACCGCCTGGGCAAGGACCTGCGCAACGTCCGCCGCCGCGACCGCGTCGTCCACGACGACTGCAAAGTCGTTCTCGGTCGCCGGGTAGCGCGAGGTGACGGGCAGTTGACGCAACACGCCCCGATGCGCTGCGACCGACGCGACGATTGGTTCGAGATCGAGTTCCGCCAGCATCACCCGCCCCGCCATCCCGAACACTCCCGCGACGCGCGGATGGACCTCACCAATCACCCCTAGCGCCTGATCGCCCGCCGACACACGCGCGACGCGGCCCGGCTGGAAGACCGGATCATCGGTCGGTACGAAGGCGAGCGGCCCGACGCCCAACGGCGTCAGGATCGCCTCGATGATCCCTTTCAGATCGAAAAAGTCGTAGGCACGCGGGACGACGCCCAATGACCGCTCGGCGTCCATCCCCGCTAGAACCACACCGAGCGTCAGTCGCTCGTCCGGCAAGGCGCCGCAGTCACGCGGCAGATAGACGTTCGCGACCTCGCCAATTGCCACACCGCCGATGAATTTCAAGTTGTCGGACGCCGTGACGAGCAGGCTGGCCCGCAACGTGGGCCGCATCCCCTCCCATTCGCCCAACGGATTGACGAGCCGGACGATGGGAATATCTGCCGCGCCCGGCCCACCGGCGACTGCCAACCGCTCCAGCGACTCTGTACTGGTGAACGAGTAGGTGCTGACTTCGATCAGCCCCGCGCCCGCGACGGCATCGCGCGCCGCCTCTCGCGCGATCCAGCGATCCGACCGGATGATATGCGGCGTCGTGCCGACGATCATCGTCGTGGGGATCGTCTCGTAGCCAATAATCCGCGCCACTTCCTCGACAATATCTTCCGGTCGCGAGACATCCGCGCGGTGCGGCGGAATCGCGATCGTCAGCAGCGGATCGGCATCGCCGGAGATCGCGACCCCGAACTGGAGCCGGGTCAATACATCGCGCACCGCGGCGAGCGGATAGGCGACGCCGAGCACCGCCGCGATCTTGCTGAAGGGCATCGTCAGTGACCGGGGAGGAAGCGGGTCGGGATAGATGTCCGTGTACCCGACGAGGCGCGCTGCCGGGCAGAGTTGGATGATTAACTCGGCGACCCGCCGCGCGCTCGGCATCGTCAGTTCCGGCTCCAACCCGCGCTCGTACCGCGCCGACGCATCGGTACGAACATTCAGCGCCTGCCGCGTGTGGCGGATCGTGCGCATCTCCCAGGTCGCCACCTCGATCAGGAGATTCGTGGTCGTCTCGACGATCTCCGAGCGCGTGCCGCCGATGATGCCGCCGAGGTCCGTCACGCCCGCCTCATCGCAGACGGCGGCCATCTCCGGCGTGAGGATTTTCACCTCGTGATTGATCAGTTCCAGCGTCTCGCCGGGATGGGCACGGCGGACGATCAGCCGCCCACCGACCAGCCGGTCGCGGTCGAAGGTATGGTTCGGTTGCCCATACTCGATCATCACGTAATTGGAGACATCCACGATGTTGTTCACCGGGCGAATACCGACCGCTCGCAATCGTCGCTGCATCCATTCCGGTGATGGCCCGACCGTGACGCCCTCCATGACCAGCGCGGTATAGCGCGGGCAGAGCGCCGTATCCTCGACTGTGACGATGCCGGGCATCGCGGGGACATCAAACGGCGCCGCCGCCCAGCGCGGGAACGGATCGCGGAAGAGCGCGCCGGTGATCGCCGCCGCCTCGCGCGCGACACCGATGATCGAGAAGTCATGGACGAGATTCGGCGTGATTTCGAACTCAATGATCGTATCACCGAGATAGTCGGCAAGCGGCGCGCCGACGGGCGCATCGTCCGGCAGCACCATAATCCCTTCATGCTCGTCGGAGATGCCGAGTTCCTTCTCCGAGCAGACCATTCCTTCACCGGTAATCCCCATGATCGCGCGCGGCTTCAGCGTGCGGAGAACGCCATCGTCGCGATGACCGTCATACAGCCGCGCCCCGATTAAACCCAGCGCGATCTTCTGCCCTTCGCGGATGTTCGGCGCGCCCGTCACCACCATCACGTCGCGTTCTGGCAGCGCCAGAATGACCTGCACCACGCGATCGGCCCCTGCGATCCGGCGTACTTCCTTCACTTGTGCAACACGGACGAGGTCGCGATCCCAGTCCGCGCCAATCTCCTCGATCTTCTCCGCTTCCAGCCCCGCCATCGTCAGCCGCCGCGCCATCTCGCGCGGCGTGATGGCGCCGAGATCAACGTATTCCTTGAGCCACTGCCAGGAGACCTTCATCACTATCACCTCTCCAATAGAGGGAAGTTCGATGTTCGGAGTTCGGTGTTCGGAGCAAAATCCCTACATCGAACATCGAACTCCGAACTTCCCCCGCTCGTCAGAGCCACGCCCGATCCATCTGGTGCAGCCAGCGGATGTCGTTCTTGTAAAAATCGCGAATGTCGGTGAGGCCGTACTTCAGGAGCATCAGCCGTTCCGGCCCCATGCCGAACGCGAACCCGCTGTACTTGCTCGTGTCGTAACCGACCATTTCGAGCACACGCGGATGCACCATGCCCGCGCCGAGCAGTTCGATCCAGCCCGACTGCTTGCACAGCCGACACCCCTTACCACCGCACTGCGGGCAGTCAATCGCGAAATCCACTCCCGGCTCGACGAAGGGGAAGAAGTCGCAGCGGAAGCGCGTCTTCCGCTCCGGGCCGAACATCTGCCGCGCGAATTCGGTCAGCGTCCCCTTCAGGTCCGCCAGCGTGATTCCCTCGTCCACCGCCAGTCCCTCGACCTGCAAAAACATCGCCAGATGCGTCGCGTCGGTCGCCTCGTAGCGATAGCAGCGCCCCGGTACGACGACTCGCACCGGCGGTTGCTGCCCCAGCATCGTCCGCACCTGCATCGGCGAAGTGTGCGTGCGCAGGACGATGTCGCCTTCGCCGGATGCGACATGAAAGGTATCCCAGACATCGCGCGCCGGATGATCGGCGGGAATGTTGAGCATATCGAAGTTGTATTTCGCGTATTCGACCTCCGGCCCCTCGACGGTCTGGAAACCCATCTTGCCGAAGATGTCGCAGATCTCGCGGATGATGCGCGTCGTCGGGTGCAAAAACCCTCGCTGCACCGGTCGGCCCGGCAGCGTGACATCAATCGCTTCTGATTCGATGCGCGTTTCCAGTGCGGACGCTTCGAGACTCGTCTGACGCGCCGCTAATGCATCGCTCAGTTCCGTCTTAAGTGCGTTGACCGCAATGCCGAACGCGCGCCGCTGCTCCGGCGGCAAGCCGGCAATCCGCTTCGTCAGCGCAGTCACTGCGCCGTGGTCGCCGAGATAGTCCCGGTACCATGCCCGCGTCTCCTCGACCGCCGTTGCCGCGTCGAGCCGTGCGAGCGCGCTTACCCGCAGTTCGATCAGTGTCGGCTCTGCGATGGTCATGCGACAAACCTCCCCATGCACAAAAAAACCATGCCCTTCGCTGCCCCTGACAGGGGCGAAAGCATGGCTTCCGCGGTACCACCCTGATTACGCCGCACCGGCGCATCTCATTCCCGCCACAGGCACACGCGTGCCGATGGCGACGTTCCGGTAACGGGGAACTACCGTGTGCGGCTACGCGCGTTCACCGCCCCGCTCAGGAGTGAATATCGGGTGGCGATCCGGTCGCCGTGCGGCTCTCAGTCGTAGGCCGCACGTCCCTGTCATGCCAGTTTGGCGCTTAGGCCACTGCCACCGCGATGCGCTCCGTCATCGCGTTTTCAGGGTATAGTCATACTCGCAACTGCCCCGATTGTCAAGGAGGTGTATGGGTTCGGTCAGGGCTTATGCGTTCTCCCTAATGGGGATACCGAGTAAGGTGAGTGCAGCATGCGGGTTGCCGCTATAGAAGCGTAATCGTTCGGCAATCGTCCGCCATCCCGCCCGATGCAGGACGCTGATCACC
>JALYUS010000716.1 GCA_030853625.1 Chloroflexota bacterium | reverse complement strand
TCGGTGCGCGGGCCCCACTCGTTCCAGGAGCCGTCGTAGTTGGCCCAGTCGTGATGGCCGGTGCGATGCAGGGCGAAGAGGACGCTCGTCGCGCTCACGCCGCCGCCACAGTAGGCCACGGCGGGTTGCGCGTCCGAGACACCGGCATCGTGAAGAATCGCGGCGAGTTCGGCGTCGCTCTTCCACTCACCGGTCGCCGGGTCGAAGAGCGCGGTGGAGGGGACGTTAATCGCGCCGGGAATATGACCGGCGCGGCCACTTCGCACGACCGCACCCCCGTACTGATCCGGCGCGCGGGCGTCTATCAGTTGGGCGGAACGCGCGCCGCTGATCGCCGCCACCTCGTCCACCGTCTTACGCATCGCCTGTCGGGTGCGTGGCATGAACGTGGCGGGCGTGATCGTCGTCGCTTCGCTGCTGGTCGGCATCCCGTCAGCGGTCCACTTCTTCCAGCCGCCATTCAAGACGGAGACATGGTCGTGGCCGTAGTACAGCAAATCCCACCAGACGCGCGTGGCAATCGTACCGCCCGTGTGGTCGTAGACGACGACGTGCGTTGCGTCGCCGATGCCCGCGCGGGATGCCCACGCCGCGAACCGCGCCGCCGGAGCGACCTGCACGGGTACCGGATCATCCGGGTCGGTGATGTCGGTCGTCCAGTCCACAAAGACCGCGCCGGGGATGTGCGCCGCGTCGTATTCACCTCTCGCGCCCGCGTATGTGACGACCATGTTTCCTTTGCCATCGTCAATGTGATGGACGTAGCCGCGCGCGTCGAGAACGCGGATCTGCGGATCGTTCAGATGTTCGTTGAGCCAGTCAGTAGTGACGAGCGAATCCACCGGTGTTGCGTTGCGCATTGCTATCCTCCCATCGCGAGTATCCACGCATCAGCCACCAGCATGCATCATACCGCGCGAAGGAGGTGGCAGTCAGTAGCCAGGCGGGAAGCGGGATCGTTGCCTTTTTCGCGTCTCATCCGGGGATGGGCGTGAGACCTTCATGGACATCGCGGGCGGCGCGCTGGCGGCGCGTCCGCCGCATGCCGCGACGGGCAGGATCGCAGACGCGTTCCAGCAGCAGGAGCACGCCGTTGATCGCGAAGGCGAGCGCGGAGACGGTGATCGCTCCGGCCCAGATTTTGTCGTACCGATCGCCGGAGATACCATCAAAGAGCAGTTTACCGAGGCCGCCCGCGCCGAACTTCGCGCCGATCGCCGCGATGCCAATCACGACGACTGCCGCGATCCGCAGACCGGCGAGCATGATCGGCAGAGCGAGTGGGAACTGGACGCGCCACCACATCTGCCACGCGTTCATGCCCATGCCGCGCGCCGCTTCCAGCATCGCCGGGCTGACGGATTGTAGGCCGACGAGAATATTACGGACGAGGATGATCTGCGCGTAGATAATCAGCGCGATAATCACCGATTTCGACCCAAGTCCGAAGGCGGGGATGAGCAGGATGATCAGCGCGAGGCTGGGAATCGTATAGAGAATGCCTAACGTGCCGATAACCGGCACCGCGAGCCAGCGATAGCGATTGACGAGCAACCCAAGCGGCAGGGCAATGGCGAGCGCGATGCCGAGCGCAATCGCCGTGATCTGGAGATGCCGGAGTAGTAAATCCCGGACGATAGCCGGATTATCAATGATGTACTGCATCGGTCTTCTCCGCCAATATGGCGCGGTGAATCTGGTCGAGAGTCAGCGTGCCGACCGCCGTTTCCCCCTCCATTACGGTCAGCGCGGTCGCGTCGGTGCGGAGGAGCAACGAGAGTGCGTGGCGCAGGTCATCGTCCCGCCCGATTGTCGGGCCATCGGCGCGGCGCACGCCATCCGGCACGGCCTTCATCGTCTCCTCGACGCGCAGGAGACCTAACTGCCGCACCATATCGTCCGCGCCGAGCAGATCATGCACGAAGTCATCGGCGGGCTGGGTCAGGACACTGAGCGGCGTGCCGGACTGCACGATTCTGCCATCGCGCATCACGACAATCAGATCGCCGAGCCGCAACGCCTCCTCGACATCGTGGGTGACGAAGAGGATCGTCTTCTTTAGTGTCCGTTGGAGGCGGGCCATCTCGTCCTGCAAACCCGTGCGGGTAATCGCGTCAATCGCGCCAAACGGCTCGTCCATCAGCATCAAACCGGGGTCGGCCGCGAGGGCGCGCGCCAGCCCGACACGCTGCTGCTGCCCGCCGGAGAGTTGCGCCGGGTAGCGGCCACGATACTCCTCCGGTGGCAGGCCGATCAGGGCAAGCAGTTCGTCCGTGCGCGCAGCGATCTTCGCGCGTGGCCAGCCGAGCAGTTGCGGCACGACGGCAATGTTTTTCGCGACCGTCATGTGCGGAAACAAGCCGACCTGCTGGATGACGTAACCGATCTTGCGCCGTAGTTCCGTCACTGACAGTTGGTGGATTTCCGTGTCCTCGAAGTAGATTTTGCCGCTCGTCGGTTCATACAGCCGGTTGACCATCTTCAGGAGCGTCGTCTTACCGCAGCCGGACGGCCCGACAAGCACGACGAACGACCCGGCCTCTACCTCAAGGCTGCAATCATCCACCGCCGGGCGCGTCGCGCCGGGAAACTGCCTGGATACATGGTCAAAGGAGATTGCCCGCACGATAAAACCTCACCCCTGCCCCTCTCCATTGCGATGGAGAGGGGTATCTCGTCTGAAGTGCCGTGGTCTTCCCCATGTGCCTCGGTCTATCGGCGGTCACTCCCCCTCTCCGCTTGACGGAGAGGGGGATGGGGGGTGAGGTTCCTTACTTCTTCAACAATCCCTGAGCGGTCAGGAACTCCTGAGCGACAGCGGCTGGCTCGCGCTTCTTGCCGTCCACCTCGTAGTTGAGCGTGGACATCACTTTGTCCGTCAGCATCGGCGAAACCGCGTTGAGTACGGCCTTGATGCCGGGGGTCGCGTCCAGGGCCTGCTGGCGCACGACCGGGGTGATCTGCGAGATCGGAAAGAGATTCTTGTCATCTTGTAGCACGACGAGATTGTCCGCTGCGATCTGCCCATCCGTGCCGAACGCGACCGCGACATCCGCCTGCCCGTTCGTCAGCCCCTGATACTTCAAGCCCGGATCAACGGGGATGTAATTCTTCAGTTTGAAGGCGCCGTAGGTTTTCATGATCCCCGGAATGCCATCTTCGCGCGTCTGGAATTCCGGTGGCCCGATCATCGTTAGTTGACTCGCCTTGGCAACCATGTCGGAGATCGTCTTGATGCCGAACTTCTGCGACCCCGCCTGCGTCATCGCCAGCGCTTGCGTGTCATTCATCGGTGCGGGAGCGAGCCAGACAAAGTTGTACTGATCCTTGTACCCCTTCGCGACTTGGTCGTAGGTCTGCTGCGCGGTAAGACCGATTGTCGGTTGCTTGAGGACGGTGGCGAGGCCCGTGCCAGTGTATTCAGGATAGAGATCAATACTCCCCGACTGCATTGCCGCCTGGCAGACGGGCGTGCCGCCGAGATTTTCCTTGTAGTCAACCTTCGCGCCGGCTTGCTCAAGGAGCAGTTTATACATGTTGCCGACGATGAACTCCTCGGTGAAATCCTTCGTGCCGACCTTGACGGTGCCACTGAGTTTGACATTGGGAATCGCGCCGCTTGTCACGGAGCCAGCCGCTGTCGTGCCGGTCGTACCCGTCGTTACGGAACTTGCCGCGCGCGTTCCCGCTGTTGTGGGACTGGCAGCGGTCGTCGTGCTGCTCGTCGTTGCACTGCTTGCCGCCGTGGTGCTAGCGGGCGCGGTCGTGCTCCCTGCGGTCGTGCTGGCCGCCGATTTTGTCGTGACAGCCGTCCCACCGCTGACCTGACCACTCGCTGTCGTCGCGGCGCCGGCCGCCGTCGTCGCGACTTGCGGTGTATTGGTCGCCTTGCTGCCACCGCAGGCCGCGAGCAGCGCCGCCCCTGCTGCCGCCGCAAATCCACTGAGCATCGTGCGACGAGAGAGCCGCCGTCCATCCGTTTCGTTCGTCCCAATCATCCGACATCCTCCTCATAAGGCCGTGCGCCTGTGCGCGGTCAATGACTCGGCGGTTGTAACGCGCGTTGCAAGCCGCTCATTCCAATCTCGGCAACCAGTGCGAGTAGCGCCACCGGGATCGCGCCGACTAGCAGGATGGCGTTATCGTAGGTCGCGAAGCCGAGCGTGATATAGATGCCCAGGCCCCCACCGCCGATGAACGCCGCAAGCGTCGCGCTGGCGATCACCTCGACAGTCGCCGTACGGATACCCGCGATAATTACCGGCGCCGCCAGCGGGAACTCGACGCGCCGCAGAACCTCCCTTCTCGTCATGCCCATCCCATATGCCGCCTCGCGGATTGCCGGGTCAATGTTGCGGAACGCGGCATCGGTGTTAATCAAAATTGGGGGAAGCGCGAGGATCGTCAACGCCAGGACGGCAGCCTTCAGCGTCAGCCCGAAATAAGGCAGCGCGAGAAAGAGAATCGCGAGGCTTGGGATCACGCGGAGCGCGTTGAAACCGTTGATCACCGTCGCGGAGGCCACGCGGGAGCGCGCGGTGATCGTGCCGAGCGGTACACAGACGAGAATGCCGATGCCGAGCGCGATCCCGACAAGCAGCAAATGGCGCTCAACCGCCGCGATGAATTCGTCGCGGTGCGTATTGGCGTACTGATAGGCCTGTATGACAACGTGCATGCGCCCCGTCCATCGCCTTACCCCACCACTCCGGCGGTGAATCACTCTCCGTCATGCAATCAACCGGATCGCTATCGCAAGAATGGGGCCATCCAAACACATTCGACGGGCCTTGCTTACATTCCCGATGCGATCAATTATACCATACGCGGCGCGCGACGGACTTTTGGGCGCACGTAATGGCACCGCGACACGAAGTAAGCGACGGGCGTCCTCGCTGGTAAGCGAACGTTACTGCATGACTCCCGCCTCCCGCGCATAGTACATTTCCACCCATTCCCGGACGAGTTCTGGTAGACGCTCAACGGTTTCGTATCCGAAAAGAACCTCGTCAACATACCCCATGTGAAGCATGTCAATGATTCGACAGAGATATGGTCGCCCACCGGAACTCCACCATGTATCGTAGGCATCCACTACAAGGAGGTGCTGTGCTTCGATCCCTTCGTGCTCGCGCAACTCTTCGAGTTCCATCCCGTCAAGTAGCGTTTCGTACACACCATCCGCGATGCGACTGCCGAACGTCGTGGTGTAGTAATATTCCTTGATCTCCCATAAGGCGACGGGATTGACGATATGGGAAAAGCAACCATCCACCCGACGACCGAGCGTCCGCAACGGTGCGCCATCGCGCGTGAAAGTCGTCAATTTCTGCGGATCATATTGGCATTCAAGACCACCGATATGGGCCTCGACAATCCCGTTAACAATTCCCGTCAGATACGCGGACACTCGCTTTTCTTTCTTCTGCTTGTTCATCGGCACTGGTCGCATCGGGTTGAATCGCGCCTTTATCTCCTCATAGACAGCCCTCGCACGTTCGGCGTTCATGAGATGCGACTTCACGACACTATTCAGTATCTCCGCGCGGTAACTCAGATACGCTTCCAGCGTACGAGCGAATTCGGTCGGCTTATCGTCGCTCGTGGCGAGATGCCCGGTTTGCAAGCCGACCGCAATCATCGCTGCTTGCATTTCTTTGAGGGTATGGGACTTGACACGGCTTTCGCGGGGCACAGTGTAGCCACCTGTTTCGCTGATCGTTCGGACATTCGCCCAGAATGCCTTATTGAGATTCTTAAATCGCGGCTCAGGCTTCATGACATACTCTCCGCGATTTTCTTTTCCAGACGATCTACGAAATCTGACAGCGGCACACCGAGCGCCGCGCAGAGCGCGCGCAATTCGACGATATCAAGGCGTCGCTCCCCCGACTCGCATTTGCTCACGAAAGACTGAGGGAGACCGATCCGCTCGGCGAGGTCGCGTTGACGCAACCCAGATTCTTTCCGTATCTCTCTCAGTAGAGCAAGGAAGGTGGCCTGCTCACGCGCCAGACGGTTTTTGCTAAGGGTACGAACGCTCATGTACGATAGCGTACGGCGGATCGCATCAGATTCCATAATCGGATATACTGAATCTGTAGAGGGGGATGGTTTTCATGCGGAGGTGGTATGCAGTTGGCGCTTTTCGAGAATCAGACGGAGTTGGACACGCCTCTTTCCCGCATTTCACCCTTTCGGACGCAATTACTGAAGTGGATCGGAAACAAGCAGCGCTTTGCGTACGAGATCGCGAACTATCTGCCCGCGACATTTGACACATACTTTGAGCCTTTCCTTGGAAGCGGAGCGGTACTCGCGACGCTCGCTCCGCGTGATGCCGTGGCATCGGACACGCTCGTACCGCTTGTCGAAATTTGGCAAACGCTTTCATCAACGCCCGATCTCCTAAAAGGGTGGTACGCGGATCGTTACGCGCTCTTCACGTCTGGCGACCGAGTGACGATGTATGAGCAGATCAAGGCGTCATACAACGCGCGACCAAATGGGGCCGATCTCCTCTTCCTCAGTCGGTCATGTTACGGAGGTGTCGTACGCTTCCGCCAGGCCGACGGCTATATGAGTACACCGATTGGCGTCCATAACCCGATTTCTCCCGAGTCGTTCAGTCGGCGCGTTGATCTCTGGCACGAGCGCACAAAGAATGCGCGCTTTCTTAACAGTGATTTCGAGCCGATGATGGAAATGGCCCAGGCCGGTGACGTTGTCTATTGCGATCCTCCCTATTCGTATACACAGGCGATCCTTTACGGCGCTCAGGGGTTCAGCCTTCCACGCTTGCTCCGTGCAATTACGCGTTGTAAAGAGCGTGGCGTGTCTGTGGCATTGAGTATTGATGGTACGAAACGTTCGGGAAATATGCTCTGTGATATTCCGATTCCTGATGGTCTCTTCGAGCATGAAGTTACTGTAAACTGTGGACGTTCTATGCTCAGGCGCTTTCAGTTGAGCGGTGCGACATTGGAAGGTGAAGTCGTGAAGGATCGGCTGTTACTTACGTATTGAAGCCAGTTTGGGAAGCGGAGGCCGTGAGGCGATGTTGGTCGTGATGCGAAACGGGGCGGCGCAGGAAGAGATTGCAGCGGTGTGCGACAGGGCACAAGCGGCCGGGCTTGATGCAGAGGCGTACACCGACGCCGGGCATACCGTGATCGAAGTGACGGGCGAACCCGATATCGCGCTCGACCACAAGGAGATACTGGCGGCGATGCCCGGTGTGGACGCCGTGGTGCGCCGCGATTTGCCGGGGCCAATGCGCACGCGCGATTTGCGCATCGAGAGTATCCGGCCGCTCGTGCCACCGGCGATTCTCCTTGAAGAGTTGCCGCTCACCGCCGATGGCGCGGAGATGGTCAGCCGTGCCCGCGAGAGTGTCAGCTGCATTCTCCGTGGCGAGGACGACCGGCTCATCGTGATCGTCGGCCCTTGCTCGATCCACGATTGCGATGCCGCGCGCGACTATGCCCAGCGGCTGAAACCCCTCGCCGACGCATTCGCGCCGGACCTCTGCATCATCATGCGCGTCTACTTCGAGAAGCCGCGTACGACGGTCGGCTGGAAGGGATTGATTAATGATCCCCGGCTCGACGGCAGTTTCGCGGTCAACGAAGGGCTGCATCTCGCGCGGCGGTTGCTCCTCGATCTCGTCGCGCTCGGCCTCCCCGTCGGTTGCGAGTTTCTCGATCCGATCCTGCCGCAGTTCTTCGCCGATGTCGTCACGTGGGGCGCGATTGGCGCGCGCACGACGGAGAGCCAGGTCCATCGCGAGTTGGCATCGGGCCTCTCGATGCCCGTCGGCTTCAAAAATGGGACGGGCGGCGGCGTACAGATGGCGATTGATGCCTTGCACGCCGCCGCCTACCCGCACCGCTTCCTCGGTGTCACCGAGCAGGGCCTGGCCGGTATTGTCGCGACGTACGGCAACCAGGACTGTCACGTCATCCTGCGCGGCGGGCGGAGCGGCATCAACTACGACGCGGAGAGCGTCCAGAAGACGCTGGCGAATCTGCGCGACGCGAGGCTTCGACCACGCGTGATGATTGACACGAGCCACGGCAACAGCGAGAAAGATTACCGCCGCCAGCCGCTCGCCGCCCGCACCGTCGCCGCGCAGATCGCCGGAGGCGAGACGGGCATCATTGGCATCATGATGGAGAGTTTCCTTATGGATGGCCGGCAGGATTTAGTGGACCGCGCCCACCTCGTCTACGGCCAGAGCGTCACCGATGCCTGCATGGGCTGGGAGATGACCGTCCCTGTTCTCGAAGAACTCGCGGCTGCCGTCCGCTCGCGCCGCGCCGCTGTCTCAGCCGAAGCGGGAATCGAAACCAAATGAACCGCAAAGGCGCAAAGAGCGCAAAGGACGCAAAGAAATAATAAAGAGAGGAGCGGATACACTCAATTTCTTTCTCCCTCTTTGCGATCTTTGCGTCCTTTGCGCCTTTGCGGTTCATTTGGTTTCCGTTTCCGTCGTGCCGAAGAAGGCGGGGTAGAGGATAGCGGGGATGCGGCGCGGACGGGCGGTGGCGAGGTCGGCCCAGACCCACAAGGTGCGGGCACGCACAAGTGGATCGGCGGGCAATGGCTGATTGGGCGGGAGGAAACCGTCGGTGGGGAGGCCGCGCGGATCGCTCGATGGCCCTTCATACCTGGAGATCGCGTAGTCGCGGACAGCCCGCGCGCCTTTGAACTCGACGGCCCAGGTGACGACTTGCAGCACGTCGCCCGCCGTCGCGGGACGGAGATACTCGATCTCGTGCCGCCGGACGATCCACAAGCCACCGAGTGTCCGCGTCCGCTCGTCCGAGAACCCCGCCGTCGCCGAGTGCTCGTACGCCGCCTGTTCGAGATAATGCAGATAAATAGCGTTGTTGACGTGGCCGAGGGCGTCCATTTCGTAGTGCCGGACCTTGAAGTAGGCGGCGAACCGGGGCGACTGTGTGGGCGAATCGGGCTTCGTCTCCCCATCCGCATCGTGCGTTGCTGCCGCGCTATCTGCCATCCCCGATTGCCCTCCCGATCGCGTATCCTCATCGTGGTGGATATGCTACCAGATGCGGCAGGTCAGTCTGCCTGATAACGATACCGCGCGTGGAGGAGAAATGATGGCGACGACGACATCCGAAGGTAAATTAGCGGGGAAATGGGCGCTCGTCACGGGCAGCACAAAGGGTCTGGGGCAGACGACAGCAGCATGGCTCACACAGGAGGGTGCGAACATCGTCGTCCACGGCATGGAGGAAGCGTTGATCGAACCGGCAGTCGCGATCATGCGGCAGCACGGCGTCGAGGCATGGGGGATGGCGGCGGACCTCTCGCGCGTCGAGGAGATGCACCGGCTCGCGACGGCGGTGCTGGCGCGGACGCCGCACCTCGACATCCTCATCAATAACGCGGGTGGCTCGCGCGACAGCCGAGGCAACTTCTGGGAAGTCTCCGACGAAGGCGCGGAATGGACGATGAATGTGAACTGGCGGGCAACGTTCGTTCTCAGCCAGCACGCGGCGCGCCAGATGATCGAGCGCGGCATCCATGGCCGGATCGTCAATATCTCCACGATCGGCGCGCACTATAACCATCGGGAACGGCTCGTCTACAACGCGGCGAAGGCGGCGATCGAGGCGACGACGCGCAACATGGCTTACGAACTCGGCCCGTACGGTATCGCCGTCAACTGCGTCGCCCCCGGTATGATGGCCGAGCGGCCCGGCGCGCCGCGCGACGAAGAGCGATGGCGCGCGCAGGCCGAACAATGGATCCCGGTGGGCCGTGTTGGCACAGCGGAGGACATCGCCGCCGCCGTGCGCTTCTTCTGCCTGCCGGAGAGCGCCTACACCACGGGACAAACATTGCTCGTCACCGGCGGCTACGCGATGTACCTGCCCGGCGATTAAGGATAGTTGCGGCCCACTCAGCCACCGTGATCGCGGCTGTACCACGCGTTGAGGAGCCGCTGTGCCTCCTCGCGCGGTGTCGCGGCGATTGCATCCTCCGACAGGTGACGATCCTCACGCAGGTGATGTGCGAGGTAATCGGGCAAGGGCTGAGGGGGTTCAATGACACGCGGAATATCGTATTCGACGGGTGCGCCATCGAGCCCTCGCCAGAAGTCATCCTCCGAGCGGAGCCGTAATTGTCGCTTCCAGACACGCGGCCAGAGTGACGGCGAAACGGGTTCCGTCTCCGCGCGGTTGAAGGAAATCTTCGTCCCCGCCGTGCTGCCATCGGGTAGGAGCATGTCGTAAAAGTCGTGATCCGTCGTGGACGGGCGGAACCTCTGCTTCTCGCAGAACCGCCGCACCTGCGCCCAGGTCGGACGCCGCCCCGACATATTATGATGCGGCCGGGTCGAACAGGAGCCGCGCCAACTCGTCGTCGCTACGGGCGACCGCGAGACGGAGCACCTGCGGCACGAGTCGCGCGCGATCCGGCCACGTCAGATAGACCGGCAGTTCCCCGAGGAAGTTCGCAACATACGACCGCACCGCACAGACGAGGTTTTGCCGCGCTTCATTCACATCCGCGCCATGCGCGCCGATGTCGAGATCATTGACCCACAGGCCGATCCCCTCCTCGCCGGGAAGGTAATCCACCACGACATGGGCCGCGCCGATCATGGCGTCGAGCACTTCGCGCGGGAGGAGATACATTACCTCGTTCCCGCCCCGCTCGCGACGCACCACCTTTGGATGCTCGCGGTGGACGACATCGTCCATGATCTCTGAGAGGCGTGATTTCGCTTGAGAGAACTGAATTTCGTCCATCATCGGCGTCGCGGTCACGTTCATCCCCCAGCGTTATCTGTCCTATTTGACCAATTAGGCTTGATAGTACGACGAAGGTTCCAAATGCACAATATCCGCGTGCTCGCGCTGTATCGCACGATACTCACCATGCGCGCGGATCGAAGCGAGCAGCGCCCAGACCGCGCTGAGGTGGACACCGAGACTGAGGACGTGCAGATCCTCGAAGAGATTATGGACGGCGACAGCGACGACGATCCCGACGCCACCGAGCGCGAGAGCGCGGGCGAACGGATCATTCGCCGTCCGCCGTACCGCGCCGACTCCCGTCGCGAGGACGCCGCCGATCAGCAGCAGGTACGCCGCTAACCCGATCACGCCGGTCTCCGCCGTGATGTGGATATAGTAATTGTGGGCGTGGACCTGCGATTTCATAAACGGTGACGTGAAGTACTTCGCGTCGTACTCCGCGCCATAGTTGCCGAGGCCAACACCCTGCCAGGGATGGTCCTCGG
Organism: Chloroflexota bacterium; assembly: GCA_030853625.1. GTDB lineage: Bacteria > Chloroflexota > Chloroflexia > Thermomicrobiales > JALYUS01 > JALYUS01. The sequence goes on along the minus strand of JALYUS010000716.1, from coordinate 966 downwards.
CCATATGGATGCCGCCAAACCAGTACGCCATCCGCTCCTTGACCGCGAAGTTGGCGTCCGTGATCGGCACCGTATAATAATCGAGCAGGATGAGGCTGCTGCCGACACTGCCGATCCGCTGCTGGATCGTCTTCGGCAGCACGCCTGACCCACCGAGTGCGAGGGTGATACCGAGCAGCACGGTCGCGATCAGCGCGCCAATCGCCCACCGCCGCCCGGCAAGGAACATCATCACGAGAATGCCTGCCGCCACACCGAACCATGCCCCGCGCGACAGAGAGAGGGTGATGCCCGCCCCAAGCATCAGCGCCGTTCCACCCGCGCCCGCGAGCGTCATTAGCAGCCCAAGCAGCGGCAGGAGCGCGTGACGCTCTTCCGCAAGCGGGCCGCCCTGCACCGCGCGCCACCGTCGCACCGCCGCCGGGAGGGCGAAGAGCGCCCAGAGCGTGACCGTGACGGCGAGAGGGAAGATCATTTCGAGATAGCCGGCATAAGAGTTCGGGCGACCAAAGGTGCCGAACGAGCGCGCGATGCCGCCGACGAAGAAGGAGAGATTGCCGAGGCCGAGTTTGCTCTGCACCGTGCCGATGAATGCTTCCCCACTCGCGCCAACGAAGACACAGGCGACCAATCCCGCCCAATCCCGCCGCGTGCGGAGCGTATCGCGCGCGATGACGTAGATCATCAGCGCCTCCCCCCAGTGGAAGCCATCGGTGAGCGTCGCCTTGATGTCCCCCGCGACACGGCCCGATGAGAGAATAGCGACGTAGAAGAGAGCGAATCGCCAGACATTCGCGTCTCGGAACGCATCCCACCGTGCCCCCCGCAGCAGTTTCCCCGCGATCCATGCGACAAGCACGAGCGCGAAGGCCCCCTGCGTCGCCGTCAGTCCTCTGAGCGAACCGTACTGCTGCACGGGAACGGAGAGCACGGCGAGGTAGAGACCGTAGCGTGGCTCCGCCAGCG
>JALYUS010000399.1 GCA_030853625.1 Chloroflexota bacterium | reverse complement strand
GCGGGGGAGCGCAATCCCGCCGTCACGGTAGCGCGTTCGCGGTCCGTCAGTGGACGGACGAAAAGGGGTGCTTGCATGGATGAGAGTATACCACATGCTCGACTACCTCTTCTGACCCAACACTAATACCCCTTATGGTGACCAGAAGGCCGCATGAATACGGTAAGCGGAAACGGACGAATCTAGAATGATACTTCAGTGCATTCGAGTATCGCGTCAACAACTTCGTTGAGTGGGCGTGCGGTATCGATATTGATCCCCTCAGGCAAGGCCTCTCTGGTGGCGTGCATCCGAAGGACAAATCCTGTGTTATTGACGCTGTCATTGACATCCCAATCGTCAGCAGTACGACGGTCTAATCTCTCCCTGAGCGTTTCAATGTCCACATCCAATACGAATACTTTGTCGAATACGTCGATGAATTTATGCACGTTCCTTGAACCACCACAGAAAAAAGCAACCGCATCTTCTTTATTCGCTACTATCTCCCTCACTTTATCGACGTCCCATATATGGTACTGGAGTCCGGGAGCGTCTATCCGCTCTCCTGTTTCCGGGTCGCCCCGATAAGCCAGTTCATTATCGCCATCGATGGCTTTATACCCGCGTTCTCGCAGTTCGCGATAGACCGAACTTTTGCCCGTACCCGAACTGCCTTCGATCAGGTAATTCCTCTTCGCCATTTGCTCATTATACTAAAGGCCTCCTCATTTGATGAGAAGAGCCTGACGCGAACCATAAGGAACGGTGGTCAGGCGCGCCTTGCCGAGTCGTTTCACAAGCGAGTAGCGTAACGAAACGGCACAGAACGCCGCTTATGGTTACCAACGACGGTTGATCGTCCACTTTCCTGGAATATCGCCGTCAGACGGTGGTACCCTCGCACCAAGCGGTTCTCCGCGTGTGCCGGTGACTGACGGAAGGCACTCATGGCTGGCAGCCTGATAGACGACGGGATCATCGGCGCCCTTTGGCTCGTCTTCCTCGCCTACTGGGCGTTCAGCGCCATCGGCGTCAAGCGGGACATCCGGCGGCACGCATGGCTCTCCGCGCTCGCCTTCCGCATCGTGGCGGCCCTCGTCGTCCTCCTGCTCCTGCGCGCCTCCGCGCTCCGCCGACTCGCTCGCGCCCTCCCCCGCGCGCGGATCATTCCGGCCAGTCCGGTCATCGAATCGATCGGCGTCGCGCTCTGCGCGGTGGGCATCGCCTTCGCCATCTGGGCCCGGTGGCATCTGGGCCGGAACTGGAGTTCGGTACCGACACTCAAAGAGGGGCACGAGCTCGTGACGGCGGGGCCGTATGCGCGCGTACGCCATCCTATCTACACCGGCATGCTCACGGCGGCGCTCGGCACCGCGCTGACTATCGGTGGGGCGGCACTCATCGCCTTCGTCGCCTGCTGCGTCGTGTTCCTCTGGCGGGTGCCGGTGGAAGAGCGGTTAATGCAGCAGCAGTTCCCGGACGACTATCCGGCCTACCGAGCGCAGACGAAGGCGCTCATCCCGTTCGTCTTCTAGCGGAGCTCGCCCGCACGATCGACAATATTCGTGCAGACTCATGGCTCTTCCGCACAGACTCAGACAGAGGTTGGTTTACACATATCTGACGCGATGATGGCGAGGAAATGACGCGCAGGATTGTCGAGGCAGCGCAGCGAACTCTGCCTGACCAGCGGACGCAGTGTGGCGTTCGCGGCGGATGCCAAGGTTTTCATGCCACGGACAGGACAAACATATGTAAACCATCCCGTGTCTCAGTGTGCTTCCGCAATCGCCGTGAATGAAGGAGGCCCGTTTCTCCAAGCGTGGAACGAGGATCGCCCACAAGTGATCGTGCGCGCCGTGTGACCCGATCAGGTCCCGGTTTATATACGCGACTGAGAAATGGGCTCTTCGACAGCCTTGGTGACGCTCGCCCACGCGCCGTTATGCGACAATGATCTCCTCCGATTATCAGCCTCGCCGGAGAGAGAGTCGCCATGCGCACCAAGACCCTCGTCCCCGCTCCCAGCGTCATCACCATCGAGCGGATCGTCCCCGCCGACTCCGACATCGTGCTCGTCGCCCGCACGCGGCGCTGCACCGTCC
>JALYUS010000374.1 GCA_030853625.1 Chloroflexota bacterium | reverse complement strand
GGCCGGGGATCGTGTCGCACGTCAGCGCGACCGCCGGATCGGCGGGGAGATTCAGGCCGCCGCCGAGTTGGAATGTATCACCGAAGGCGGCAAAACCCGGAAAGGTGCTCCGCGTCCGCCCGCGCCCTGCGATACTGGGGAAGAATCCCTCCCATTTTCCTTCGAGATTGACCCACGGCGCCGAGGCCTGTTCCCATGCCGTATGCACTGGCCCGCCGTGGACGGAGAAGGGCAGGAGATAGGCGACGAAAAGTAACACGAACGATAACCCCGTCGCGACAGACATGAACCGCCAGCCAAGCGAGTCCGGAAATTTGATGTGCGCCGTACGCCACTCCGCCTGCTGCTGGAAGGCATAAAAGCGGATCGCCAGCGGGATAACGACGAGGAGAAAGAGAAAGAGAAAGACACCGCTGTCCTCACGATCGTAGCCAAGATTGATGAGCAGAATCAATCCGGCGACGCCGAGCGTCGGTGAGAGCCAGTGCGACCGGAAAATCCACCACATCGAGAAGTAGGCGAAAAAGTACATCAGCGCGGCGCAGACGAGGATAAAGAGGAAGAGATCATCTTCCGCCGTGCCATTCCACGCGGCGTGAATGTAGATTCCGAGGCGGTGCCCCAACTCGACCGATTTGCCGCGCGTCCCACCAAACTGGTCGTCAATCACTGAGAGCGTGCGTAACCAGATCGTGGCAAGGCCGATTGCAAAGCCGATCAGATGCGCGTAGTAGTTCTTCAGCGGCCGGATGCGCGCGAGGACGAATCCGGCGAGCAAGCCGATCCAGGTGACGGAAGGCAAAACGCGCAACTCCGGCGCCCACTCCGCGCGGAGAATCGCGGACTGTACGAGCAGCACCATCAGCGCAACGAGGGCGAACGTCCCCCAGCCTTCCGGCAACCGCAGCGGGCGGAGCAGCGTCTGCCAACTCGGCTTGCGGAGTTTCGACTGCCAATCGGTGAACGCGCGTCGTGCCATGCTGCGAACCCCCGCGCCGCGTGGAGCAGCGCCATACGGAGCGAACGACTATGGGGCGGCCGGTTGCTGGACAGGGATGCCGCCGCGCACTTCCTCGCGTGGCGGGCGGACGATTTGCGGTTCGGGCGTCGGGCGGATGGTCGGCGGCGCGGCATCCGACAAACCAATCGGATGTGTGAGGGCACGGCCGATTTCCTCACCTCGCCGCACCATATAGACCGGGACATTCGCCGCCGTCAGGCTGGTGACGACGCGGTACGTGCCGCGCGGCGCGCCGAACGATTCGGCGTCCACGATCACGGCGACCGCCTTGACGCCGCGATAGACGAGCGGCAGCAACCCTGCCACCCACCCCTCATCGGCGGACGGCGTGACGACGACGAGCGCGCTGTTGCGACCGAAGCGCACCGACTCGGCGGTCAGCACTTCCTGCAATTCGGTCATCCCGTCGGCATGCACGACAGAGAGCGCGTCGAGCATTTTCAGCGTCTGCCGCTCGCCGCGATCCGTATGGACGATCTCGCTGTGCATCCCGCGTGCGACGAGGCCGACGTTGCGCCCCTGCTCGACGAAATGCTGCATGATCGAGGCAGCAATCGTAATCGCCGTCTCCTCGGTCGAAATTGCCCATTCGTCCACCGGTTCCAGCACGCCTGGCTGCGGCGGCGGGGCGACGGCATGAACCGGCTTGTGGAGGTCAACGAGCACCCAGACATCGGTTGTCGGATCGAGCTCGAATTCCTTCACCATCAACTTGCCGGTCCGCGCCGTCGTGCTCCAGGCGATCCGGTTGAATGAGTCGCCCCAGAAATACTCGCGGACGCCGGACGCATTCGGCGTCACATAGTGCGTGCGCCGCTGCGTCGCCGCGCCGCCCGGCAGATCGCCGACCGAGACGACAAAGGACGAGACATCCACCGTCGCCGGGTACACGGTCAAACTGGCGGTTTCGGGGATCAGCCGTTGCGCCGGGAAGAGGCCGAAGGGGTCGCCACCCCGAAGGGTGAGCGGGCCGATGGTAAACTTGCCGCGCTGCGTGCAACGGGTGCGCACGCGCCAGTGATAGGGCTGGCCGGCGGGCAAATGCGCGACCTGACTGGCGGCGGCGGCATGGCCCGGCAGCGTCGAGTGATCGCGCACTTCGAGCCAGAGTTTCGCCAGTTTGCCCCGATTCTCGATCGTCAGCCGCTCGTCCATCGTCTGGCCGACTTGCGCGCGATCCGTCCGCGTCTCCCGCTTCAGGGCGAGCGAGCGCAGGCTGACCCGGCTCCAGACAAAGGCGACGATCAGCACGCCGACGACGACGAAAAAGAGCGTGTCGAGCACACCCCAGCCGCTCACCTGAGCGGCGATCAGAATGATGACAGCCAGCGCGCCAACCTTGGCCGCGTTCACGGGCGCGCCCCACGCGGCCGGCCCTCGGCCCGCTGGGTGAACGGCGTTGCGCCGGGAACAGGCACCCGTTGTAGCAGTTCGCGGACGATCCCTCGGCCATCAATATTCCGCATCCGTGCCGCCGGGCTGACGATCAGCCGGTGCGCCAGGACCGGCTCCGCGAGCGCCTTGACATCGTCCGGCAGCACATAATCGCGCCCGGCAAGCGCCGCCCAGGCCCGCGCCGATGCGAGCAGGCCAAGCGTGCCGCGCGGGCTGGCGCCGAGATAAATCTCGTCGTGCCGCCGCGTTGCCTCCGCCATCGAAACGATGTATTCGAGGATCAGTGGGTCCACCCGCACGTTTTCGATAATGTACTGCTGCGCCGTGACCAACTCACTGACATCCACGACTTGCTCGATGCGCGAGAGCGGATGACCGGACATCTGGTTTTGCAGGACGGCGATCTCTTCCATGTGCGTCGGGTAGCCGAGGGAGATACGCAGGAGAAAACGATCCAGTTGCGCCTCCGGGAGCGGAAACGTTCCCTCGTATTCAATCGGATTCTGGGTTGCCAGCACGACAAAGGGCATCGGCAGGTCGTGCGTCTCGCCGTCCACCGTGATTTGCCGCTCCTCCATCGCTTCGAGGAGCGCGGATTGCGTCTTCGGTGTCGCGCGGTTGATCTCGTCCGCCAGCACGATCTGCGCGACGACGGGGCCGGGCCGAAACTCAAAGACGCGCGTCCCCTGATTGAAGATCGAGAC
>JALYUS010000362.1 GCA_030853625.1 Chloroflexota bacterium | reverse complement strand
TCTGCGCGCTCTGCGTTAAATTCCCCTATACTGCGGGTGGAAGGAGGGATGATGGCGCGGGAACGGGCAGAGATCGTTATTATTGGGGCGGGGGTGATGGGGGCGAGTCTCGCCTTTCATCTGACGCGGCTCGGCGTGCGCGATATTTGTATCCTCGAAAAGCGGCACGTTGCGGCGGGGGCATCCGGGAAGACAGGGGCGCTCCTGCGGCAGCATTACTCGAATGTCCCGGAGGCGACGCTCGTTCATCGCTCGGTGCAGGTCTTCAAGCAGTGGCACGACATCGTCGGCGGTACGTGTGGGTATGACGGCAGCGGGCTGATTGCGACCGTCTACCAGACCGGGCCGGACGATCCGAACGTCGCACGGATGCACGCGAATGTCGCCATGCAGCGGCGGATCGGCATCAAGACGGAAGTCGTCACGGCGGCGCAACTGCGCGAGTTGCAGCCCTTCGACCGGGTGGACGACCTCGTTTGCGCAGCCTATGAGGCGGAGAGCGGCGCCGTGGATGCGGTCGCGACGACCCGCTCCCTGATCGCGGCGGCAATGGATTACGGAGCGCGGCTGCGTGAGGGCGTGACAGTGACGGCGATTCGCACCGCGAGCGGGCGGGTAACAGGCGTCGAGACGAGCGATGGATCGGTGGATGCACCGATTGTCGTCTGCTGCGCGAATACTTGGAGCGCGCCGCTGCTCGCCACGGCGGGTGTCACCGTGCCAATTGAGGTGATGCGCGTGCCGGTCGCCATCCTCGAACGGCCGGAAGCGATGGCGGCGGGACACATGGCATACGTGGATACCGCCGCCGGCATCTTCTGCCGAAAGTGGCTACCGGGGCAGACGTTGATGGGCGTCGCGACGGCGGAACACCACTCGTATGTGGACCCTGACCACTACGACGAGACGGTAGATGCGACCTACGGCGCGGCGGCCATCACCCAGATTGCTACGCGGATGCCACCGATGCGGAATGCGCGCTTCCTCACCGGCTGGGCGGGCCTCTACGATATGTCGCCGGATACACACCCGATCCTCGACCGCGCGCCGGACGTGGCGGGGCTGTTCATGATGGTCGGCTTCAGTGGCGCGGGCTTCAAGAAAGCCCCGGCGATTGGCGAGTGCATGGCCCAGATCATCACCGGCCAGCCGCCCGCCGTGGACCTCACGCCCTTCCGCCTCGCCCGCTTCGACGACGACTCCTGGCGGCAGCCGTGGAGCGAGAATGAATACGTCTTCACCACCGACTTCGGCCACATTTTCTGAGGAAACCGGATTGAACCACGAAGGCACAAAGAGGAAAGAAGGGTTGAACGCAGAGGACACAGAGAACGCAGAGCGCGCAGAGAAGAGAAAATAGTATGGTCCCCTCTGTGATCTCTGCGTCCTCTGCGCGCTCTGCGTTAATTCTCTCCTGGCGTTCTTGGTGTCCTGGCGGTTCATGAATCGGGAGTGTGAGTGGAGTATCAGCGGATTGTGCTGGTTGGGCTGAGCGGGAGCGGGAAGAGCACGGTCGCGCGGCGGCTGGCGGAGCGGCTTGGCTGGCGGGCGGTGGACTCGGACGAACTCCTGGAACAGCGGGCGGGAAAACCAATCCCGCGTATCTTCGCGGAGGATGGCGAGGCGGCCTTTCGCGCGCTCGAATCCGCCGCGCTCGCTGACGCCTGCCGCGAACCCCGGACAGTCGTCGCGACTGGCGGCGGCAGCGTGACGGTTGAGGCGAACTGGCCGGTGATGCGGCGGGACGCGCTCGTCGTCCATCTCGGCGCGTCACCGGAAACGCTGCTCTGCCGTCTCGACGACCATGCGCGGCGCGCCGGGCAGAATGTCGCGGCGCGTCCGCTGCTCGCCGGGGCTGATCCGGCGGACGCCTTGCACGCGATGATGGTGCGCCGCGCCGCCGCTTACGCGCGGGCGGATGTCGCGCTCGATACCGAAGGACATGCGCCGGAAACGGTCGCCAATCGCCTTACCGCGCTCGTGCGGGGAGAACCCGTCGCGCTCTGGGAGGATCGGTTCGATACCGCGTCGCATGCGTCGCATCTCGTGGTCGGCTACGGGCTACAGGGGCAGTTGCCGGAGCGGATCGCAGCGCGCTGGCCCGGCGGACTGTCCGGCGTCGTGCTCATCACGGATGAACGGGTGGATGCCGCGCTCGGCATACGCGTGCGTGGGCTGCTTGCGGCTGCCAACATACCCCTGAAAGGCACGCTTGTCGTTCCTGCCGGGGAGGCGAGCAAGAGCCTTGCAATCGCGGGCGATCTCTATGCATCGCTCGCGAACCTTAGCGTGGATCGGAAGACGGCGATCATCGCGCTCGGTGGTGGCGTCGTCGGCGATCTCGCCGGGTACGTCGCGGCGACCTATCTCCGGGGCCTGCCGCTCGTGCAGATACCGACGACGCTCCTTGCGATGGTGGATTCGAGCGTTGGCGGCAAGACGGCGGTGGACCTCCCGGCCGGGAAGAATCTCGTCGGCGCGTTCTATCAGCCGCACCTTGTCCTGATAGACCCGGCGTGTCTGGCGACACTCCCGGAGCGGGAAATGCGTTCCGGCTGGGGGGAGATCGTCAAGCATGCCTTCATCGAGAGCAGCGTGCCCGGCGTCCGCGCGCCGACGCTCCTGACGACACTCCGCGACCGGGCTGCATTGCTCGCTGCGGGCGATCCGCTGCCGCTGACGAGTGTGATCGCGCGGAATGTCGCGCTCAAGCTCGCCGTCGTGCGGGGAGATGAGCGGGAAGAGACCGGGCTGCGCGCCATCCTGAATACCGGGCATACTGCCGGTCACGCTATCGAGGCGGCGGCGCTGGCGGATGCATCGGTGGACGCGGGTACGCCGCTGCTCCACGGTGAGGCGGTCGCCCTCGGCCTGCGGGCGGAAGCGGCGCTGGCAGCGATGCTCGACCATTGCGCGGCGGATGTCCCGGCGGCATATGGCGCGCTGCTCGACGCCTTTGGCTTGCCGCGCCGTGCGACTGATCTCGGCCTGTCGCTCGACATCGCGCGCGTCCTGCCCTACATCGCGCGGGACAAAAAGACCGTCGGCGGCACAACGACCTGGCTTCTGCCGACCGGTAGCGCGACCGAGGCCCGCGTTGCCCCGTACCGCGATGTGCCGATGGACGCGGTGCGTGCAGCGATACTGGGTGTGTTGTGATATGGGGAACCTAACCCCCCGCTCCCTTCCCTAAAAGGAAGGGGGAGCGAGCCTCTGTGAGATCGGGGTGTTCGGGATAAGATACGGTATTTCTATTGAGTCACCCCTCCTTTTAGGGAGGGGCAGGGGGTAGGTAAACCGATGACGAACACCGTCGCACCGGACGTTCTCACCGACATGGTGGCGTATTATCAGGCGCGCGCCGCCGAATATGACGAGTGGTGGTATCGGCAGGGGCGGTACGATCATGGGCCGGAGCAGAATGGCCGCTGGTTCGCGGAGATGGAGGAGGTCTACACTGCCTTCGACGCGCTCCAGATCACCGGCGACGTGTTGGAACTGGCGCCGGGCACCGGCATCTGGACGGAACGGCTGCTGAAAACGGCGAACACAATCACCGCCGTTGACGCCTCCGCAGAGATGGTGGCGATCAACCGCGCCAAGATCGGCAGCGACCGTGTCTCCTATGTGATCGCCGATCTCTTTACCTGGCAGCCGGACCGGCAGTACGACGCCATCTGCTTCGGTTTCTGGATCTCGCATGTGCCGACCGAACGGCTGGACGGCTTCCTCGCCACGATCGCGGGCGCACTCCGGCCCGGCGGCACGGTCTTCTTTGTGGATGGTCGCCGCGAGCCGACGACGACCGCGAAGAATCACGTCCTGCCCGAACAAGGCGCGCAGGTGATGACGCGCAAACTGAATGACGGCCGCGCTTATCAGATTGTCAAGAATTTCTACGACCCGGATGCCCTCGCTGCCCAGTGCGTCCGCGCCGGACTCACCATCGCTGTCCGCGAAACGTCAACCTTCTTCCTCTACGGCGCGGGCACACGAGACTGAGAAAGGAATCGAACCGCCTCGGTCGCCGAAGAAAATTAACGCAGAGGGCGCAGAGGACGCAGAGAACACGGAGGGGGATTTTTTTATTTTCCACTTCTCCGCGCACTCTGCGTCCTCTGCGCGCTCTGCGTTAAGTGTTTCCCTTCCGCGGCTCAATCGTCGAGCGCCATTGCCGTTTGCGGCGGGTGCGCTTCTGCTGCGATGTGTGACGCGCGGCGGAGAAGGATGAAGGCGACGAGACCGCCGAGCAATTCAAAGGTGCCGGCGAGCGTAAAGATGGGTACGACGCCGAAGCGGTTGCCGAGCACGCTGGCCATCGCTTGCCCAACCAGTGTCATGCAGGC
>JALYUS010000311.1 GCA_030853625.1 Chloroflexota bacterium | reverse complement strand
CACTCCGCCGCCCGGCGCATGTCCTCCCGATGCTCCGGCAGACTGCTGATGCTCGGTATCCGCAGAAGCGTCTTCAGTTCTTCGAGTTGGCGCGCGTCGTGTTCCTTGAGATAGTCGTCACAGGCGGTATCGCTCATACATTCCTCCGAAGTCACCAGTTGTAGCTGAGTACGAGACGGTGGTCGTGCGGCAGAGCGTATCACGGCGATACGAGGTGAGCAACGAAAACGTGGTACGTGGTTCGCTCTGCCAGACGTGATATAGTGTACTCGGGTCGGAATAGTGCGTGGATACGACAAACTGCTGCCTATCGCGGACGCAGACATCACTCGGCAGCAATTCGCGCTATGTGGTCAACAGAATATAGTAACTTACTAAATATCTACCCCGAAAAGTACCCCAGTCAGAAGGAACACCAGGGGGCAGCAGGGAACATCTCGTATCACCCGCAACGGTGTCGGACAAAGAAAAACGCCGCCCCACAAGGGACGGCGCGGAACGGACGCTACTTCTTGAAATAGTCCGCGTTGATCTGGATGAATCGCTTCCACTCGTCCGGCAGGTCCGGCTCGAAGAAGATCGCCTCGACGGGGCATTCCGGCGCGCAGACGCCGCAGTCAATACACTCGTTCGGATCAATGTAATACATATCGTCATCGTCCGTCGCGTGGATACAATCCACCGGGCAGACCTCGACACAGGATGCATCCTTCACACCGATGCATGGTTCAGCAATGATATAGGCCATCGCGTATTTCCTCCCTCGGACCACGAACACCGATGTCCGCCGGTTCGGTACCGCACGTACGTTATGGCCGCAAGTGTAGCACGGGGCAAGGGGTTTGCCTATCCCCTCACGACGCAACGACGCAACGAGCAGGCGTCTGTTCCCTACAATCGTGGGGCCGGTACGGGGGCGGGTGGGCCACCCGACGCGCCCGGTCCCGGACGGGGAGTTGGTATGGGATTCGGTCTCCCCGGCACATGCGGTCCGCCGCGAGGCGGGGGAACCGGATTGAATTGCGCTTCATACGCGCCGATGTCGCAGCCCGTTCCCTGTGGCCGGGAAACGCCGCGCTGATCGGTGGCGATGCCGAAGCGACAGCCACCGGCGACCGGAACCGCATTGAGCGCCGGGCTGCTGCCCGTCAGTGCGTGGGTGAGAGTGGGGCCGCCGTTATTGGCGAGGCCGCCGAGCATCGGATTTTTGTTGTTCAGATCGTGTGGCTGCGTCCAATAGGGGGTGCAGGAGGTGTCGTTCGACAGGTTGTAATCGAGGGACGTGGACGCAGCGGAGCAGTTGACGTTCGGGCTGCCGGTGGTCGCGAGGATTGTGTCCGCAACGGTGGCCGTGCCGCCGTTGTTGAACAGGTTGCTCGGGCTATTGTCGGCGAGGGTCGCGTGGATTAGCGCCGTGTTGCCCAGATTCGCGATGCCGCCGCCGCCGCCGCTAATGAGGCTGTTCGTACTGACGGTGCTGTTGGTAAGGGCGAGATGGCCCCCGGTATCTACAGAGATGCCGCCGCCACCATCCTGGCCGACGTTGTACGCGAGCGTGCTACCGACGACGGAAACCGTGCCGTTCGTGATGTACATCCCGCCGCCGAACAGGTTGGCGGTATTGCTCGCGATACTTCCGTTGACGATATCCTCCTCGATGCCGCCGTGATTGACGTCATTCTCGATGTAGATTCCACCGCCCTTGCCCGTCGCGGTATTGCCGCTGAGCGTGCTGTTGGTGAGAGCGAGCACGGTATGCAGGCCGCCGTCGTAGTGATAGATACCGCCGCCATTCGTCGCGGTATTGTTTGTGATCGCGGTGCGCAGAATCGTAGCCAGCGTCGCGGTGACGATGCCGCCACCGCTCTCGGCATGGTTGCCGGTGATCGTGCTGTCACTGACCGTCAGATGGTGGCCGAAATCGTTGATGCCGCCACCAGTACCGCCGCTGTTCGCTGTATTGTTGCTGATCGTGCTGCCGCTCACGGACAGGTCGCCTTGATTATCAATGCCACCACCATAAAAGACGCCCGTATTGCCGCTGATCGTGCTGTTAATCAGGGAAAGCGACTCGTCGTTCTCGATCCCAACGCCATTGTTCGTGTTGATCGTGCCGTTGGTGATGGTCATGGACGCGGTCCCGGTCTCGTTACTGTTGTAGATGGCGAAACCATTGTTGCCATTGACCGTACCACCGGTGACCGTGAGGGTGCCGTTGACGTTGTAGAGGCCCGCGCCGCCATCGAAGGTTCCCTGCGGCGTCGAGGTATTGCCATTGACCGTGACATTGTTGAGGGTCGTGCCGCCGCCGACGTTCGCGATGCCGCCGCCGCTCTTGCCGCTGTTGCCCATAATGGTCGAGTTGTTCACCGTCAGCGTGCCGCCCGTGTTGTTGATGCCTCCACCATTAAGGGCAGCGGTATTATTGATGATCGCGCAGTTCGAGAGGGTCAGTGTGCCGAGATTCTCGATCCCTCCGGCGTCGCCGGTCGTTTTCCCATGCTGCACGGTCATGCCGCTGATTGTCACGATGACGCCTGCGTTGATGTAAAACCCCCGGCCCGTCATGTTACCCGCATCGAGGATCGTCGTGCTCGCTGCCGCGCCATTGATGGTGAGAGACTTTGTAACGATGATGTCGAACTCGTTGTAGATTGCCGCCGCGACCGTGATCGTGTCACCCGGCATGGCGGCAGCGACCGCCGCCGTGATTGTCGTGAAACACCCGCCACCACCCAGATTGACGCAGAGCGTTGCACCCCGTACCGGCGCCGCCGCACCGAGGCTGAGGGCGACACTGAGCAGCATGATCGCTACGGCGTTGACGCGCGCCATACCGGCGCGGGGATGGTACGGATGTATGGTCTGCCTCGTCCGCTGCCAAAGAGACCGGTGCGCCATTGCCCTCATCCTCCCGCGACGCGCGTGATGTGAGCAGCATCTTTCTCAACAGGAGTCACTTCCCAGTATACTCCTGCTGTCAAGCCGTTTGCGGGGGGAATGACTTCGATCCAATACGATTACCGCTCATTGCTCATTGCTCGCGTCAGGCGAGGACGCCCGCCGCGTATTGCGTGCCGATCGGGTCATGCTCCGCCCAGCGGGTAGCGCGGAAGGGGTGAAGCGCCGGGGCCGCTGCCGGGCCACCGGTGATCAATCTCGCCATCAGCGCGCCGACGACAGGTGAGAGTTTGAAGCCGTGGCCGCTGAAGCCGACGGCGCAGTAATAGCCCGCGATCCCCGGCACGGCATCGAGGACGGGGTGATTGTCCGTGCTGCCATCGTAGATACCGGCCCAGCCGCCTTGCGCGACCGACCGGGCGAGCGCGGGCATCCGGTACGCGCCCTCCGCCTGAAACCGCTGAATTTCGGCGCGCGTGACACCTTGATTAGAGGTCTCT
>JALYUS010000298.1 GCA_030853625.1 Chloroflexota bacterium | reverse complement strand
GGACGGGAAGGAGAAACGGTGTACAATGCGATTCGACCGCACCAGAGCCTTGGGATGCGTACCCCAGTCGAGTTCCTCGCTGATCGTTTCAGCATCCATCCGTAGCGGACGTACCGAACCCATTCATTGACTTCTATCCAAGATGTGTTATGGTGATAGTAATCTGAACAGGGAGTTTACGGTACCGCCTCAATGAACCTGCCGAAAGCCGCTAGGGAGCGGGAACACACAGTCAGCAATCTCGTCGGAGATCGTCGGATTGTCGCGCTCCTTCCCTGGCGGAAGATCGCGAGACAATCCCCGTGTGTAGGGGGTTCTCGATGACGGTGGTTCGCCGCGCGCCGCTTCTCGCGCTCTCGCTGATTGGACTGACGATCTGGGCGACCATTCCCGCAGGCGCCGCAACTGCCACTGCCGTTCTGCTGCCTGGCCAACTGACGATCACCGACGCACCGGCGACGGTGGACTTCATCCCTTCATCCGCGACCGACGATACGCAACGCTTTGCCGCACAATTCGCGATCGGTGTCACGGACGCGACCGGCAGTAAGGCGGGGTGGAACATCAAGGCGAACTTCATCACACCGGCGGGGGCGGACGGCATTGCACTGCCCGTACGTCAATCCACTATCACCAGTGCGAATGTCACACCGGATACCGGCACTGCCCCGATCAGCCTCTTCACCTATCCGCGCCCCTTCCAAACGACTGGTGACACGATTTTCAGCGCCGCCCCCGCTTCCGGCATGGGGAAATCGCGCCTGACGTTCGGCGCCGACATCGTCCTGCCTGCCGCCGTCAGTGGCGATCCGCTCTTCACGACCACGCTCGTTGTGACGGTCGCCTCCGGCCCGTAGTCACACCACTCACGCGCATTTTTCATCCGACTGTTTTCCCCATGCCGGGGCGGTAAATGACCGCTCAGGCGCGACGTGGTACGCCAACCCGCATCGAAATAGATGAAAAATCTGTATCTCTTTTGGAACTACCGTCACATTTTGGTCAGTAGTCCGTTTATATATACAGAAGGGTGACGACAGAGTAGATTCGCTTGCTCTGTGACGTACGAAAGGAAGGTTTCCACTCTCGTTTGCGCGGTGGATTATGCGGTTTTCTAGCAATCATCGGCTATCGCTCATTCGTCCACACGGAAATCCATCGAGTCTCAGCATTTCGGTTTGACGCATCGCCTATCGGAAAGGAAAAATTCCATGTCTCGTTCTTTGCGTACCGGCTTCCTCATATCGTTCATGGTTGGTTCGCTGCTCGTTGCCGGGTCGGCGGTCAGCGCGGCAACCAGCACGGCGACGCTCACGGCGGGGAGCCTTTCGATTACCGCCGCGCCGGCGAACTTCTCGTATCCGAGCACGGCCCTGACCGGTAGCGTTATCAACCTGACATCTTCCTTCGCTACCACGGTCAACGACGCGACCGGCAGCAAGGCGGGCTGGAACCTCCAGGGAGTGATCACCGTCCTGACCGATGCAGGCAGCGATACCATTCCCGCGACCGGCCACACAATTTCGGGCGTCACCATTTCCGGCGTGACGGGTACCGCCCCGACGAACTCTATCGCCCTCGGACAGATCCCGACGACGGCGGCGAAGATCTTCAACGCGGCGACGAATACCGGTAAGGGTCAGTCCACCGAGACCTTCGCGACGGCGCTTTCCGTGCCTGCGGATGCCGCCGCCGGCACATACACCGCGACGCTGACCGTCACGATCGTCTCCGGCCCGTAAGATGTAGCGCTGAGGTTCGACGCGAGCGCTCGTGCTTCTTTCCAGAAGCCGGGCGCGTTGCTATACTGTACGTACATGCTTCAGTGGTGGGTCGTTGTTGTCGTCATTGGCTGCTATTCGCAAGGGGGGATAGGTGCGGAAGCGTGCGAGAAATGGATGGCACTTTCTCCGTCGGGGCGCCCTCCCGGTCATACTGCTTCTGGGCATGCTCGCTTCTCTCTTCGTAGCGCGCGCGGCAGATGAGCCACAGTTCGGGATTCGCCCCGCGAACCTGAGCGCCGATGCGGCAACGAGCGGCTATTTCACGCTGAAAGCAGAGGCCGGTGACACGCTCAAAGACGCCGTCATCGTCGCGAATCCCGGCACCGTGCCAATCAAGGTTGCCCTGTACCCGGTGGATGCGACGAGCGGCCAGGGTGGCGGCGCGGTCTATATGGGCAGTACGGATCCCCGCACGGGTGTCGGCGCATGGATCACGATGGAGAAAGATAGCGTGGAGGTCGCACCCCAGAAACAGGAGACTGTTCCCTTCACTCTTACCGTCCTGAAAGAGACGCACGCCAGCCAGTACCTCGGCGGGATCGCCATCCAACTCGACCGGGGCACGAGCGCCGCGACGCAGGAAGCGGGGAGTTTCGGCGTCACCACCGTTACCCGCGCGCTGACTGCGGTACTGGTCAATGTCGGCGCCATCGCCGCGACGCCCTCGTTGCGCATCACCGGGGCGCAGGTCGCTGATGTGGACGGGTTGCCGACCTTGACGCTCGCCGTGCAGAATGACGGAGCGACGCTCGTCAAATCGCATGGCGATGTGACGATGACCGATGCGGCGGGAAAAACCGTCCTCAGTAGCCAACTGACGCTCGATACGCTTGTGCCACAAACGACGATCGCCTATCCGGTCCAGGAAGACCCGCCCACGACGTTGGGGACGTATCATGTCCATGCGACGCTCGATTTCGGTGGGAACGCGCCCGCAGTCTTTGATGGCCCCGTCGTCATCACCGCGCGGCCAACTACCGCCCCCGCCGCGCCGAGTGGCCGCGCCCGGCCCACCGCAGCAGCGGCAGCGGCGCCGGTGGCGGCCCCCGCCGTCGTGACCGCACCGGTTCAGCGTGATGGCATCTCTCCTCTCGTCGCGATTCTCAGTGGCTTGATCGGAGCATTCGTCGTCGTGATGGGCGGCGTGATCGCGCTCCTTATCCGCTCGCGCAAGCGGCCCACACAGTAAGCGGAAGAAACGGGGCATCCGAGTGGCCGAACAGTCGGCACGGCAGCATACGGTACGATGCGGGCTGATCGCGCTGCTCCTCGCCGTTTTCGTGCTCGCTGCGGCGCCGCAGGAGATCGTCCTCGCTGCGACGCCAACGGTGACGAGCGTCAACCCGAGTTCCGGGACGACGCTCGGCGGCACGAGCGTGACGATTACCGGGACAAACTTCACCGGCGCAACCGCCGTGAAGTTCGGCGGCACGAATGCGACCACGTTCTCCGTCACAAACTCGACGACGATCACGGCGAAGACGCCCGCAAAGAGTGCGGGCGCCGTCACAGTCGCCGTGACGACGAGCGGTGGCACCGGAAGCAAAACAAACGCTTACACCTACATCACGCCACCAACAGTGACGAGCGTCAACCCGAGTTCCGGGACGACGCTCGGCGGCACGAGTGTGACGATTAGCGGGACAAACTTCACCGGCGCAACCGCCGTGACGTTTGGCGGTACGAACGCCACGAATGTCGTCATCACGAATGCGACGACGATCACCGCGACGACACCCGCAAAGAGTGCGGGCGCGGTTACGGTCGCCGTGACGACCGCAGGTGGTACCGGTTCTAAAACGAGCGCCTACACGTATGTTACCCCGGCCCCGACCGTCACCGGCATCGCCCCCACCTCCGGCCCGATTGCGGGCGGCACGAGTGTGACGATTAGCGGGACAAACTTCACCGGCGCGACCGCCGTGACGTTTGGCGGCGCCAATGCGACTACTTTCTCCGTGACAAACTCCACGACGATCACTGCCACCAGCCCCGCGAAGGTCGCAGGTGGCGCGGCGATTGTCGCGGTTTCGACACCTGGCGGCACGGCGAACTCCCCGACGAACTTCACCTATATTGGGACGCTCGCGATCACCGCCGCTCCCGCGAACTTCTCCTATAGCGCGACGCTGAATGGCAATCCGCTCACTCTCACATCCTCATTCGCCGTCGGTATCAATGATACGACGGGCAGCGGCGCGGGCTGGAACCTGCAAGCGGCAATCGGCGTGCTCACGGATGCGGGCAGCGACACGATTCCCGCCAGCAATCACACCATTCAGAGTGTCGCGGTGACTGGCACGACGGGAACCGCGCCGACGAACGGCATCGGCTATCCCCTGGCCATCCCGACCACGAGCGGCAAGGTTTTCAATGCGGCCACGAACACGGGCACAGGCCAGGCGACGATGACCTTCAGCACCCACCTGACGGTACCCGCCGATGCCGCCACAGGCGCGTATACGGCGACGCTCACCGTCACCATCGCCACCGGGCCGTAAGAATGCGATGCAATCGCTTGTACAGCACTCTTCTGAAAATTGCGTGGAAATTACAGATTTTCTAGAGTGCAAAACTAGGCCGTACTATTATTCGTTCTCATTACGTTAGAGCATATGAGGAGCGGTCGCTCGTGTGACGAACTATTAGGGGTTTCATGGATTGCCAGACTCGGCTGACCGCACGCGAAGGTGCGATAATCGGTATCGGCATCGGTATTGGCATCGGCAATCGTGCAAGCGCCGCACGATGGTTGTGAAGGAGAAAGCAATGCGCGATTTGAGCAATTACCGTCCGAACGACGATCGGGAGAATCAGGTGGCCGATCCGGAAAACCCGCGATCGCTCGAACAGGCGGAGCATATGTCCCTCGTCCCGCAGCATGAAGGGACGGATCACCGCACCGAACTCTACGCGCGGCTGCGGAATATCATTGACAATGCCACCGAATCTATCCGCGTCCTCAAAGACGAAAACGCGACGCTCGCCGCGCGGAACACCGAGATGATGGACCGGGTCGGTACGCTCGAATACCGCATTCGCACCGTGACGGCGGACCTCGCCAGCGACGAACTGGCGCTCCGCAAATCCGCCGAGGTACTCGAACAGGTGCTACAAGGGACACCGACGGGAGCGACCGCATCTGGTCCCGCCAACACACCGCCCGAGACTGCCGATCCGGCGCCGACCGCGATAGAGGACGATGCCGCGAAGAGGGAAGACTCCGCGTCGCACGACATGACGCCGGAGGCGGAACCGGAAGCGGAAGTGGAGAGCGAGCCGGAAGCGGCGATGCCGGTGATGGAGCAGGGAGTTGACCCCACGATGGAGGAGACCGGGCCGATCCCGCAGCCGGAGGCCTCACCCGTGATGAATGAGAGCGACGAGGACGAACGCGTCATCGCGCCCCGGCTCGCGAGCAGGCCGGATGGGGTATACACACTGATTGCCTACCCATTCGTCCGCTTCTCGGATCTCGGCCAGTTCCAGGCGGCACTCCAGAAACTGGCAGGGGTCCATGAT